>JANMWW010000359.1:0-24420 GCA_031394155.1 Chloroflexota bacterium
TGCGAAGGCCGGGGAGGTCAAAGGAACACCGCCATACGATCGATCCGCTCGCGAAGCGCCGCGAGCGCAGCCGGGTCGAGGGTCAACGCTCAGCGCTTTGTGCGGGGGCGGTCGAAGCTGGTCATGACCGGTTGAGCCACCGGTGCCAGCTTGCCGGCGGCGAAGCTCACGAACGTGACGCAGGGGCAGTAGGTGTTGCGAGGACAGCGCGGGCAGTCACCATCGCAGTCGAGGGTGGCGCCGTATGAACACTTGAGGCAGTTGTCCTCGCAGACGATCCATTCCTTCATGCAGGGACCTTCTCTCTAGACCACATGGGTCGTTTGCGAATGGCGCCCGTCCCGTCGTTACGTGCATCGCTCCCCACCGGGACGTGTGCCGCTTTCCGGCCACATTACCGTTCTGACACCGTCTTGTGAAGAGGTTTTGCGCTCTGTAGGAGGCTTTCGCGGCCGCTTGGCGAACACATGGGCTAATGCGGCGGGACCGCCAGAATGGGCCTGTTTTCGCTTTGGCGGTACGCCCAGACCAGGTAGGAGACGCCGCTGAACGCGTAGGCGAGGCCAAGGAAGTGCGCCTCTTGGAGCCCGAGCGCGACGACCGGATCCTGCCGGACGAACGATTCCAGGAAGCGGCCGATTCCAAAGAGCACCAGGTACAAGGCCCAGACACGTCCCTCGGGCGGATGCCCGCGGAGGCGGTGCCAGCAGACCCAGAGCACCACAAAGATCCCGGCCATGAGCAGGCAGTCGTAGAGGCCGATGAAGTGGACCGGGGTGGCTTGGCCGAGAGTGAGTGGGCTGCTGTAGCTCGCGCAGAGGCCGAGGGGCGGCGCGCACGCGATGCCGTGGTGCTCACCGTTGATGATGTCCCCGATGCGGCCGATGGCCTCGCCGAGCGCGATGCCCACAACAGTGATGTCGAACATGAAGCCGCGCGGCAGCCGCAGGATCCGGGCGGCGAGATATCCACTGATCGTCGAGCCGAGCGGAGCACCGACAGTTCCGATGCCGCCCGAGAGCGCGAGCATCTTCGCAACGTCGCCGCCGTAGAGCGATGGGTTATCGACGATGTGCGCGATGCGCGCCGCGACGAGCACGCCGAGGATCACCGCGAGCGCGTAGAGATACACGCGCTGGTCCTTGATCAGCCGGCGCGAGAGGCGGATCGAAAGAAGCGACCCAGTGACGAGCGCGACGAACGCGAAGAGCGAGTGCCAGGACACGCGCACGGACCCGAGCGCCAGATCGGGGTCCCACGGGATGGTGATCAGGCCGTCACGACCTCAGCGCGTGGACCTCGCGGCCAGAGCCGCACGATCATCGGGATCGCCGCTGCGAGGACGAAGAACCCGATGACCTGATCCTCGCGCAGCGCGAAGGCGTAGTTGGGATCGCCGACGCGCAGATAGCCGAGGAAGAATCGGCCGACCGCGTACCAGGCCATCCACAGCCAAAACACCAAGCCCGCCGGCAATCCGCGACGGATCAGCGCGAGGGACCAGACGACGGCGATGGCGTTCCAGGCCAAGTCGTACGCGACAACGAGATGCACTGGGTCGGGCGCGTACCGCGGATCGCCGATCGGGAACTGCGGACTCTGTCCGAGGGTGTTGGGATTCGTGAACTCGACGCACATCCCGAGCGGCGCCTGGCAGGACACGGCGTGGTGCTCGCCGTTGATGATGTCGCCGATGCGCCCGATGGCGAAGCCCAGCGAGATACCCGGAGCCGCGCGATCGGCCGCGGCGCCGATCGGGATCGTCCCCCGCCGCAGCGCCACGATGAGGCCGCCCAGCACGCCGCCGATGGCCGCACCCCACACCGCGATCCCGCCGGTCCAGATCTGCGGGATCAGCTCCGGGTGCGCGGAGTAGCCACCGATGATGCCGGCGCAGCCCGTCCAGCAATCGAAGACATGGAAGATGCGCGCGCCGATGATGCCGCCGACCACGCCCCACGTCGCGACCGAAGCGGCATCGGCCTCATCCACGCCGAGCTCGCGCACGAGCTTGGTCGAAAGCCACACTCCGAAGAAGATGCCGACGGCGGTGAAGATGCCATGCCACGCGAGCGAGAGCGGCCCGAAGTGCAGATTGGGGTCGAGATCGATCGTGATCACCCGAGGTACGACGGCGTGCGCGTGCCGTTATTTCTACCGTCCATGGCACTTCTTGAACTTCTTGCCCGACCCGCACCAACACGGATCGTTGCGTCCGGGCCGCACGCCACCCGGCCCGCTGGCTGTGATGTGAGGCTTGCTCGGGTCACGGTTCGTTCCGAGATCACCGCTCGTCGTCTTTCTCGTACTGCCGTTGCCGCTCGTCTGCGTCGATCCCGGCGCCTGCGGGGGCTGCTGTTCGGACTGCTCGGCCTGCTCGGCGGTCTTCACCGACACGCGCATGACCGTCTGCGCCACGCCGGTACCGATGCGCAGGCGCATCTGCTCGAAGAACTCGTGCGCCTCGCGCTTGTAGGCCACGAGCGGATCCTGTTGACCGTAACCGCGGAGGTAGATGCCTTCGCGAAGCTCCTCCATCGCAGTGAGGTGTTCGATCCAGTGCGTGTCGATCGTCCGCAGCAGGACCCATCGCTCGACGGCCCGCGAGATCTCAGGCCCGAGCTCTTTCTCGCGCCCCTCGTAGGTCTCATCGACCAGCTCCGCGACGCGGTCGCCGAGCGCGTTCTGATCCTCGAGGTCGCCGAAGGTCTGCTTCGTGATGTCGGTGCGACCAAGGAGCCCGCCGAGCGCGAGCGCCAGCTTCTCCGAGTCCCAGTCCTCAGGGTCCGGCGATGTCGCCTCGGCGTCCACGAGCGCCGCGGCTTCCTCGTGCAGGTACCCGATGACGGTGTCGCGCACGTCGCCCTTCTCGAGGATCTTGCGTCGCTCGCTATAGATGACCTGCCGCTGATTGTTCAAGACATCGTCGAACTCGAGCGCGCGCTTACGGATGTCGAAGTTGCGCGTCTCGACCTTGATCTGCGCCTGTGTGATCGCGCCCGTCACCATGCCCGACTCGATCGGCGCTGAGTCGTCGAACCCGAGGCGTGCCATGAGTCCGGCCATGCGCTCGGACGCGAAGATGCGGATGAGGTCGTCCTCAAGCGAATTGTAAAAGCGCGTCGTGCCCGGGTCACCCTGCCGGCCGGAACGACCGCGCAGCTGGTTGTCGATGCGTCGCGCCTCATGCCGTTCGGTGCCGATGACATGAAGGCCGCCGAGATCCTTCACGCCGTCACCGAGCAGGATGTCGACGCCACGGCCGGCCATGTTGGTCGAGACCGTCACGGCCCCGCGCTCGCCGGCGCCCTGGATGATGAGCGCTTCGCGCTCGTGGTTCTTCGCGTTGAGCACGTTGTGCTTGATGCCGTGGCGGTTCAGCTGATCAGAGAGCTGCTGGCTCTTGTCCACCGAGGTCGTGCCGATCAGGATCGGCTGGCCCTTCTGGTTCCGATCCTTCACCTCGCTCACGACCGCGTCCCACTTACCCTGCTCGGTCTTGTAGACCATGTCGGGGTCGTCCTTGCGGACCATTGGGCGGTGGGTCGGGATCTGCGTGACCTCGAGCTTGTAGACCTTGAAGAGCTCCTCCGCCTCGGTCGCGGCCGTGCCGGTCATGCCGGCGAGCTTTCCGTACATGCGGAAGTAGTTCTGGATCGTGATCGTCGCGAACGTCCGCGTCTCGCGCTGGATCTTCTGGCCTTCCTTGGCCTCGACCGCCTGGTGCAGCCCATCGCTCCAACGGCGGCCCGGCATGAGACGACCGGTGAATTCATCAACGATGACGACCTCGCCGTCCTTGACCACGTATTCGCGGTCCTTCAGGTACAGCGCCTGCGCCTTCACGGCGTTGTCGAGGTAATGGACCGCCGTCACGTCGCCGTCGTACATGTTCTTCACGCCGAGGAGCCGTTCGGCCCGGTTGATGCCGTCGTCGGTGAGGGTCACGGCGCGGTGCTTCTCTTCGATGACGTAATCAGAGCCCTCAGTGAGCTGTTTCGCCACGGTGGCGAAGCGGTAGTACAGCTCGGAGGAATCCTCGGCCGGCGACGAGATGATCAGCGGCGTGCGCGCCTCGTCAATCAGAATGCTGTCCGCCTCGTCGACGATCGCGTAGTTCAATTCGCGCTGCACCGTGTTCGCGAGGTCGTCGATCATGTTGTCGCGCAGGTAGTCGAACCCGTATTCGGAGTTCTGCCCGTACGTGATGTCGGCGAGGTACGCGTCGCGCCTCGACACATCGCGCCAGTGCTTGTGGCGCTCGTCGATGACATCGAGGATGACGTCGGGATCCCAGATCGCAGACTTGTCGTGCGCGATGTACGCCACGCTCATCCCGAGCGCCGTGTAGATCGGCGCCATCCAGCCCGCGCCCGTCTTCGCCAGGTAGTCGTTCGTCGTCACGAGATGCGCACCCTTGCCGGAGAGGGCGTTGAGATACAGCGCGAGAGACGCGACGAGCGTCTTGCCCTCACCGGTCTTCATCTCGGCGATGTGGCCCTTGTGCAGCGCCATCCCGCCGAGAAGCTGCTCGTCGAAATGCCGCTGGTTCAGGTGGCGGCGCGCGGCCTCTCGGACGGCGGCGAACGCCTCAGGCAGCAGGTCGTCCAGCGACTCGCCCTTCGCCAGGCGTTCGCGGAGGACCTCGGTGCGGCGGCGGAGCTCGTCGTCGGAGAGCGCCTTGGCGCTTTCCTCGAGCGCGTTGATCCGCGCCGTCGACTTGCGAAGTCGGCGAAGCTCTCCCTCGTTGGAGTCGAAGAACCGTCCCAGGGCGCTCATGAGCGGTCGACTATGGGATCGGCAGCGGCATCTGCGACCCGGGCGGGTTGAACAGTGCGCCGACGGACTCCCCTTCGTGGATGCGGCGGATCGCCTCGGCGAAGAGGGGCGCAACAGGCAGCACCTTGAGGCGCGGGTCGTTGCGGACCGTGGGCCGGAGCGGACAGGTGTCAGTGGTCACCAGTTCGACGATACCGCTCGCGAAGAGGCGCTCCGCGGCGTCGCCTGATAGCACGGCGTGCGTGACAGCGACCCAGATGTCGGTCACCCCGTGCTCCTGGAGCACCCGGATGCTGTTCAGCATGGTCGTGCCCCGATCGACCTCGTCGTCGATCACGATGCACTTGCGGCGCTCGATGTCGCCAATGATGCCGACGATCTCGCTCTTGCCGCTGTTGTCACGATGGGTCTTCTGCATGAAGACGAGGGGGATATCGACGAGCTCGGCGATCCGGCGAGCGGCGTTCGCGTAGCCGAGATCCGGGACCACCAGGGCGAAGTCGTCCTTCCGTTCCCCGATGATCGACTTCAGGTGCTCGACCAGCTTGATGCGCGCCGACAGCTCATCGCCCGGGATCCCAAAGAATCCCTGGATCTGCATCTGGTGCATGTCCATCGTCAGGAAGCGGTCGGCGCCGGCCACGCTGATGAGGTCGGCCAGGAGGCGCGCGGTGATCGGAACTCGGGGCTGGTCCTTCTTGTCCGAGCGGCCGTAGGCGTAGTACGGCATCACGGCGGTGATGCGCGCGGCGGATGCGCGCTTGCACGCGTCGATCATGATCAGGAGCTCCATGATGGCGTCGGACACCCCGACACCGTTGCCCTGCGTCAGCGACTGGACCAGGTAGACGTCGTGCTCGCGCACGTTCTCGTTGATCTTCACGAAGATGTTGTCGTTCGCGAACTTGAAGACGTCGGCCAGGCCGATGGGGATCTCAAGGGTCCGGCAGATGTCGCGCGCGAAGTTGGGGTGTGCGTTGCCGGTGTAGACGGCGAGTCCCCCGTGCACAGGCGTCCCCTCCGTGCTGCATCGTGCGTGGACCGCGGCGCGACACTCAAAGTATAGGAGCGGTAGCCTCTTCCTACATGAGCATGGCTGCAGGCCACCGCGTCCGCTGGATCTTCATCTGGCTCCTCATCGCGGGCTGGTTCGCCGGCCTCGCTTTGAACGTCTTCGGCAACGGCATCCACTTGTTTCTGCTCGCCGCGATCGCGCTCCTGGTCTACGAGCTCCTCATCCCCGAACAGGCCTGACCCGACGGCCCTGGAGGAACCGCTCCGGCGGGAGCGCCGCCGCGCGGATCATCTCCATCGTCCGCTCGAGCGGGCGGATCGTGAAGTGGCTGTCGGAACCGACGGAGAACCGCGCCCCCAGACGGTGCGCGCGCTCGAGGAACGCGCGGTGCGGCACCTGGTAGCTCTCGTTCACCTCGATGGCCACGTCCGCCGCGACGCACATGCGGATGAGGCGCTCCTGATACTCCACCGGGTAGGACGACTCCGGATCGCCGAGCGCAGCGAGCGGGCTCATTGTGGGATGCCCGAGGATGTCGATCCGATCACGCTCGATCCCGACGCGCACGACCTCGAGCGTGCGTTCGAGGATCAGTCGCTGAAGTGATGGGTCGAGGAACCTCTTCGCGTCCCGCACGGTCGTCATCCGCCCCTTGAGGAACGCTCCGGCGTCGTCGTATGAGATCCATTCACCGGGAACGACATCGATCTGGTGCACCGAGCCGATGAGGTAGTCGAGCGCCTCGCGGGTCGTGGCGCGCAGCTCGGGCGCCACCCCGAGGTCGTACTCAACGCCCACCCGCAGACCGAGATGCGAGGCATCGTCGATATACCGCAGGACGTCGTCGTCCGTCTGCATGCCCCGCTGCCAGGGGAAGTGATCGCTCACGCCGTGCGGGCGGATGCGGGTGCTCTCCGCGCGATCGGCGAGCGTCTTCGTCCCATCCGACCGATCGGTGTGGACGTGGTGGTCGAACAGGCTCACGCCAGGTTCAAGCGTCGGGATGGCCGGACCACGCCGCTTCAACGAGCGTCCAGAGCACGCCGGCGACGAGCGTGTGCCCGCCGAGGAGCAGCGGGTACTTCGCGTTCGCGGCCGCTTTGGTGAACGCGGCGAGCGGTGCCTCGGCGATGTCGGCGGCGCGGAAGAGATCCGACGCGAAGCGATCCGGGCCAGACGCGCGCCAACCCATGTGCGCGAAGAGGACGCGCGTGTCGAACAGCATGCCGTCGGCGAGCTCTCCGAGCTGCCCGAAGAACCGTTCGGGTCCGATCTCCGTGTAGAGAAATCCGAGCGCGGTGCGCGCGTCGCCGCTCACGTCGCGCCCAGCGGCCTGCATGCCGCGTTCTTCCGCCAGCATGCGCACGCGACACGCGGTCTGCGATTCGAGGTAGGACCACACCGGAGCGCCGACGCGGCCGGCGACGAGCATCTCGCGCTCCGGCGTCGTGATCAGGCGCATGAGCGAATCGATGCGCTCGCCGAGCTCGAGCTCCCACGCATCGATCCGCCGGAGCTCGGGCGGGCACGCGGGATGCCGCTTGAGCACGGCGGCATCCGCGGGCGTGTCGACGTCCAGCAGCGTGGCCGCGGATCGATCCAGCTGCCGAGACGAGAGACCGCCCTGCTGATGGAGCCGGCGCGGCAGCGGGTTGTCCGTCGCGGGGAGCTCGATCACCTCCAACGTCGACGCAGGCGTAAAGGCGATGAGATCGGCTGAGTAATAGTTGTTCGAGAGCACGAGCGCCTCGCTCGTCTCCAGCTCCTCGCGCAGCGCGCGGAGCTCGGCGACCGTGAAGAGCGCCCCCGCTCCCGCTCCGATCGTGCAGACACGCTCAAGTGCGCGCTTCTTGGTGAGGCCACGGACCTCGTTGCCGAAGTGAAAAGGCGACGTGACGGGCGCGACGACCTCGGCCCCGGCGCTCGACAACGCGCGGATCGCGTCTTCATCGCTGGTGACCGCGAGGAGCGGCGAGAAGCCGGCCTCCCGCGCGCGGCGCAGCACCGAAGCGCCGATCGCGATCTTGATCTCGTCGAGCCGGCGCTCGACATCGGAATCGCCGCCGCGTCCGAAGAACAGCAGAAGGGCGGTGCTCACCGAGGCGACGCTACCACCCGGCGTCCGAGGAGTCCTTCAACTCTGAGCAGGAAGACCAGCACGAGAAGTGTGAGCGCGATCGCCGCGACGACGCGCACGCCGCCGCTGGGGACCGCCTGCAGCACGGCGAGCCACTGCGGATCGCTCCAGCTGAAGAGCCTTGATGGATCGTCGTTCACATTCACCGGCACGGTGTCCCACTTCTGGTCGTAGACGAGCGCGGCCGCGTTGAAGATGAGCAGCGACCACGCCGCGGAGACCCAGAGCAATGCGCGCATGACCGGATGCGCGAACGCGCCGCTTCGGATGCCCCACGCGAGCCCCAGGATCAACACTGGTGCGAGGTCGTCGAGGAACCTCGGACCGAACACACGGCCGCCCCACCACTCGGCGTAGGTGGAATACACGATGACGAAGAGGATCCACACGAGCAGCAGCGTTCCCAGCCGCTCAGCGATGCGGCCCGTCGCCTGTCGTGCCATGACGAGTCCGCCGAGAGCGAGGAGCGCCCATGGCTCGTAGACGAACAATCCGCGGCTCGGCGAGAACAGCAGACCCGCCATGCCATCGACCGGGTTCGTATCGAACGGCTTGGCGCCGTATCCCTGCTCGAACGGCGATCCATAGGCGAGCCAGTTGAAGACGAGTAGCGGCACGATCCCGACCGCCGCGCCGGCGAGAGTGACGAGTGTCGCCCGAACGCGCGGCCCGGCCGTTCCGAGCGAGACGATCGCGGTCGTCTGCCGCACGACGCCGCCCAGACCGAGGACGAGACCAGCGAGGAACTCGCGCCGCAGCGGCAGCCAGCGCTCGTGAAGCAGTAGGAAGAGCGCGACCGCCACGGCGAGGTGCACCCCCGGGTGCTGCCACAGCGCCTGCGACGCGACGGTCCGCACGCTCGTGCCGAGGAAATAGAGGAGCACCAGGGCGAGCGCCGAACGCTCGCTCACTAATCGCCGCAGGGTCGCCCAGAGCAACAGCGCAGCCAGCGTTTCGTAGAACGCCGCTGCCACGTGCCCGACGCGGAGCAACAGGCCCAGATCCAGCGCCGGAAGCCCGGCAAGGATCGCCGGCAGGAAGAACGGGAGCGCGAGCAGCCCCATGCCCGGCGGGAACACCGAACACACGTGGTCGTTCGGACCCGGCGCGGGCGGACCGCCCTTGCTGCGCGGCACCTTCGCGGGCTCGGTCGAGGTCGAGAGGCCACAAGCCCGGAAGAAGTACGCCTCGCGATCGAGCTGCTGTGCGCTGCTCCCCGTGAACTCGTCGTAATTCACGTTGCCCTCACGGACCAGGGTGAACGAGAGGAGGGCGTTGGGGAGCACGTCCGGCGACCAAATGTCGTTCAGATTGGCGAACGCCAGGACGAACAGAAGCAGGCCGCGCATCACCCACTTCATGCGCTCATTCGTCCAGCGCTATCACATACGCGCGGACCTCGCGCGCGCCCGCCGCGCGGATCGCGCCGGTCGCCGCCGCGAGCGTCGCGCCGGTCGTGGCCACGTCGTCGACGAGCGCGACCCGCAGGCCGCGCAGCGAGCCCGCCTCCGAGATGAATGCGCCGCGCACATTCCTCGCGCGCGCCGTGCGGTCGAGTGCGACCTGCGGCGTGCCGGCGCGCACGCGGCGTAGCGGGGCACGGAGTGGAAGGCCGCATCGTGCCGCCACGTGCGCCGCGAGAAGAGCAGCCTGGTCGTAGCCGCGCTCACGCACGCGCCTGACGTGCGAGACGGCGGGAACCACGACATCGATGGCGAGACCGCGCGCCAGATCTGTGGCGACGCACGAGGCCACGAGCGCACCGAGCTCTGTGGCGAGTGCGCGCTCGCCGCCGTACTTGAAGCGGTGGATCGCCCGGCGCAGCGGGCCACCGTAGGTGCCGGCCGCGTGGATGCGCCCGCGGCGCTCAGGCTCGCAGGCCTCGCGGCAGTCGAGGCAGAGCCACGATCCGGGCGCGTCGCAGCCCGCGCAGCGCGGTGCGAGGAGCAGGTCTAGCACGCGCGCGTCGGTCGTTTCACGGCGTGGGCTCGAATACGAGTTCGTCCCCGGCTTGCGTGCCGGTGCGCGCGGCGGTCCCGGCCGGCAGCTCCAGCACATCGCGGGCGCCGCGTGCCGCATCGGCGAGGCGCCAGGGTCGCAGGTCCGCGGCGACCTTCACCACACGGCCGGACTTGTCGAGGTAGACGGCGTCGATGGCGAAGCGCATGAACCACATCGTGATGGCCGCCGTCTTGGTGATGAGGAGGCCATCGCCCTCGGCGAGTCGCGCGCGCGGGATGAGACCAAGACCTCGGGTTATGAAGTTATCAGCGACGTCACAGCGAGCGGCGAGGACCGTGCCGCGGGTGAGGTTACGTGCGCGCTGCGATGTGGGCGCTTAGGTGCCCGCGCAGGAGCTCATGGCGGACAGCGCGGCGGGCGCGAGGATGACGATGAAAAGCGACGGGAAGATGCAGCCAACGGTCGGCAGCATGATCAGGATCGGGGCGCGTGCGGCCTTCTCTTCGGCGCGCTGGCGGCGATCCTGACGAAGCTGCTCCGACTGGATGCGCAGCACCTTCGACATCGACACACCGAGCTGGTCGGCCTGGATGATCGCCGAGATGAAGTTCTGCAGCTCCTTCACTTCGACGCGCTCGGAGATCCCACGCAGCGACTCCTGCCGTGACTTGCCGATGCGCTGCTCGCCGGCCGCGCGCTTGAACTCGTCGGACAGCGGCCCCTTCATCTTCTCGGTGACCTTGACGATCGCCGCATCGAAACCGAGACCGGCTTCGACTGAGATCGTAAGGAGGTCGAGCGCATCGGGAAGCTGCTCGAGGACGCCGTTGCCGCGACCGCTGGCCTTGCTCGACAGGTAGAAGTCCGGGGCCATGAATCCGAGGAAGATGCCGCCGAAGAGGCCTGCGATCGTGATCAGGACGTCGCTCGAAAGGAGGTTCGCGAGCGAGGAGATGGCGATCGCGCCGACGACCGCCGCGAAGCCCTTCACGCCGAGGAAGAACTCGGTGCTGGTGTTTTCCATGCCCGCCCGCCTCAGCTTGGTGCTGATGCCACGGACGGTGTTCTGCGGATAGAAGCGCCCGATAAGACCCGCGATCCCCTGGATGATCGGGCGGATCGTCCGCTCGGACAGCGGGCGCTGCAGCTCGAGCTCTTCCAGCGTGCGCGGGCGGACGGCGATCTGCTGCAGGCGGGCCTGCACCGGATCGAGCTCGGTGCCCATCATCATCGAGCCGACGATCAGCAGCACGCCGAGGAAGACGATGCCGGCGAAAAGTACCGGTTCCACTAGCTCAATCTCCGGCTGCGCCGGAGAGTGCCCCGGCGGTCGGACTCGCTCGTCGCGGCAGAGCCGCTCCTCGCTCGATCAATTTTCAAACCTTGATGCTCACGATCTTTTGGATCGCGAAGAAGCCGATGGTCATCATCACACCGCCGACGCCGAGCAGGATCTGCCCGAGCAGCTGTGTGAAGAGCGGGCGCATGAAGTCGGGGTTAATGAAGTTCAGCGTGATCGCGATGCCAATCGGCAGGAACGCCACGAGGTAGCCGGACATGCGGCCCTGGGCGGTGAGCGTGTTGATGTCGCCCTTGATGCGCACGCGCTCGCGGATCGTGAAGTCGATCGTGTCGAGGATCTCCGCCAGGTTTCCACCGACCTGCTGCTGCACGCCGATGGCCGTGACCATGAGGTCGAGGTCCTCGGAGCGGATGCGGCGCACGAGGTTCGCGAGCGCCTCTTCCATGCCGAGACCGAGGTTCACTTCGCGGACGACGCGTCCCATCTCTTCGCCCATCGGAGCGGGGGTCTCGCGGGACACGAGCTCGATGGACTGGAGGAAACTCGATCCGGCGCGGAGTGAGTTCGAGAGCAAGGTGATCGTGTCGGCGAGCTGCTTGTTGAACGCGCCGAGACGGCCACCGATGCGACGGCCGACGTAGAGGCGAGGGAGGAAGTACCCGAGGATCGCGCCGACCAGGCCCGACAGCGGATCACGCAGCAGGCCCAGGACGAGCCCGAGGCCGAGGGCGCTGCCGACGCGGATGTAGTAGTACTCCGAGACGCGCAGCTTCAGGTTGGCGCGCGCGAGATCGCGCTGCACCTTGGTGGAGAACTTCTTGTCGGCGGCATCGCCGGAGAGCGTCGCGAACGGGTCGACGAGATCTTTCCGTCCGCCGGATCGCTTCTTCTTCTTCGTGTCACCAGCCTTGACCTCGGTCGGACCGGACTGACCGCCGGCGTAACGCGCCATGCGCTCTTCCACGCTTGAGCCAGAGGGCGAGAGAAGCGAGCTAATTCCCCAGAAGAAGAACAGCACGCCGATGAAGAGTCCGGCCGGGAGGGCGTATTGCATCTAGCGGAGGTTCGCGCTCATGTCGCCGAAGACGCCCTGGGGAAGCTTGATGCCGGAAGCCTCGAACTTCTCGGTGAACTTCGGTCGGATGCCGGTGGGGCGAAGCTTGCCCTGGACCTTCCCGTCGACATAGGCGGTCTGCTCGAAGACGAAGACATCCTGAAGGACGACCTGGTCGCCTTCCATTCCCTGCACTTCGGTGACGTGCGTGATCTTGCGGGAACCATCCTTCATACGGCTGATCTGCACGATGACGTCAAGCGCGCTCGAGATCTGCTCGCGGATCGCGCGTGCCGGCAGATCCACGCCGGCCATGAGGCACATCGTCTCGAGACGGCTGATCATGTCGCGCGGCGCGTTCGCGTGGCCGGTCGAAAGGCTGCCGTCGTGGCCGGTGTTCATGGCCTGGAGCATCGAGAGCGCCTCGCCACCACGGATCTCACCGACGACGATGCGCTCCGGGCGCATACGGAGGGAGTTCTTGACGAGATCCATGATCGAGACCTGGCCCTTGCCTTCGATGTTCGCCGCGCGCGACTCGAGGCGGACCACGTGGTCCTGAACGAGGCGGAGCTCGGCGGCGTCCTCGATCGTGATGATGCGCTCGTCCTCAGGGATGAAGCCGGACATGATGTTGAGCAGCGTCGTCTTGCCTGAGCCTGTACCACCCGAGATGAAGATGTTCATGCGGGCTTCGACGCAGGCTCGGAGGAACTCCATCATCTCGGCCGTCGCCGTGCCGAACTTGATGTAGTCCTCGACCATGATCCGGTACTTCGGGAACTTTCGGATCGTCACCACCGGGCCGTTCAGCGCGAGCGGCGGGATGATGATGTTCACGCGTGAGCCATCCGGCAGACGCGCGTCCTCGAACGGCTTCGACTCGTCGACGCGGCGGCCGATCGGGGCGATGATCCGCTCGATGATGCGCATGACGTGCTCGTCGTTCTGGAACGTGATGTCGGTGAGGACCAGCTTGCCCTTGCGCTCGGTGTAGACGCGGAACGGACCGTTGACCATGACCTCGGTGATGGTGTCGTCGTTCAGCAGCGGCTGGATCGGACCGAAGCCCAGGATCTCGTCGAGGATCGACTCGAGCATCTTCTGACGCTCGACGCGGGTGATGACCGTGCCGTCCTCGTCGAGGAACTTGTTGAACATCTCTTCGATGTTGCTGCGCACGGCCTTCGCGTCCGACAGATCGAGACGCGGGTCGAGGTTGTTGATGATCTTGGTCTGAAGGCGCAGGCGGACGTCACGGTTGAGGTCACGCGCCGGCGAGACGGACTGGGTGAGCGGGCCCTCGGACGGGGCCCGTGGAGGCGTGCCGGGCGGCGGGGTGGGAGCCCCAGGTGTTGCTGGCGCCGCGGGCTGCTGCCCGGCGGGCCGCTGTCCTTCGATCCGTCTCAGTAGGCTCATCGGCTGTAGAACCCTCGTCTCCGGCTGTCGTTATGCGCCAGCCTGCTCCCTTGGTCGGCTTTGGAGTGTAGGTCGCGGTATGCGCCAATTGACCCCCCGGTGGGGGTACAAACCCGTGTCTAGCGTGCGCCGAAGAGCTTGAGGCCGCCGCTGGCCTGCTTGGCCTGCTTCCCTGCCGTCGCCGGCGCCTCGGCCGAATCGCCGGCCAGCTTCGCCGCGAGGGCGAAGATGTCTTTGCTGACCTGGCTGTCCTTGTGGCTGATGACGAACGGGACGCCGCGGTTTACCGCAAGCACGAGCGTGCGCCCGTCCGAGACGATCGCGTGCGGGATCTTGCGGCCCAGGCTCGCCTCGACATCGCTCGCCTTGATGCCGCCGGATGAGTCGTTGCGGTTGGCGACGAGCTGCACCTTCTTCTCGTCGTACCCGAGCTTCTCGACGATCTCCATGAAGACGCGCACGTTCTTGAGGCTCGTGATCTCGAGCGTCATGAGCGTCAGGATCACGTCGGCGACGTCGAGCATCGTGATGACCTGCTCCTGGAACGACGGCCACGTGTCGACAACGATGTAGGCGTAACGCTCGCGCAGGACCTCGAGGACGTGCTTCATGTTCGCGCCGGTGATGAGCTCCGTCGACTCCGGCGTCGGCGGCGCGAGGAGCACCTTGATCCCGGTCGAGTGCGGTGTGAGGATCGATTCGACGACGTCGCTATCGGCCGTTTCGAAGGATCCGATCAGGTCGGCGATCGTCTTCGCCTTCGGGCTCATGTTGAGGATCACGGCGATATCCCCGAACGGCAGGCTGCCGTCCACGAGCACGACGGGCTGGTTGGTCGTTTGGTGCAGCGCGACCGCGAGATTCGTCGCGATCGTCGTGCGGCCCACGCCGCCCTTTGGCGAGAAGAACGTGAAGATCTTGCCGCGCACGGGCTGAGGGGGCGCGAAGATATTTCCTGCGTTGCCTCCGCCGCCCTGATTGCCGCCTGTCTGCTGCTGTTGTTGTTGCTGCTGCTGCTGCTGCTGCGGCGCGTAGCGCTGACGGCGGACCTTCTCGAGCTCGTGTACGTGGCGGATCGAGTTGATGAGCTCATCGGCGGAGAACGGCTTCACGAGGAACTCGCGCGCGCCGGCGAGCATCGAGCGGCGCAAGTAGTCCTGCTCGCCCTGGACGGACATCATGATGATCGGCGACTCGGGGACGGTGTTGGAGATGATCTCGGTCGCGGTGATCCCGTCCATGTCGGGCATGTTGATGTCCATCAGGATCACGTTGGGACGTTCTTTCTTGGCGAGGGTCACGGCCTCCTGACCGCCACCGGCAGTGCCGGCAACGGACATATCGGGCTCGAACCCGATGAGCTTCGCGAGATTCTCACGCGTGTCGGCGATGTCGTCGACGATGAGAATGCGGATCTTTTCGCCGTCAGCCACGCGTTCTTCGCTCCCCTCTTCTATTGTCGGCTGCCGAGTTTACAGGCGCTGGTCAGGCCGCGTCTCACCTGGACGGGTGAGTGTCATGCCGGTCCGGTGCTCGTCGTCTTCGTTACCTCGAGCGCGAGCGCAAGCAGGCCGCCAAGCGCAAGCGCGATGCCGTAGGGCATCCACGACTTCATCGTCTTCGCGATCGGCATCGGCTGCCCCGCCCGGGCCGCGCGAACCAGTCTGACAGCGATGAAGAGGAGGGCGAAGACGCCCCCAAGCACCGCACCATAGACCGTCGACACGATGAGGAACGTGGTCCCGCGGAGTGCGCCGACAGCCATCAGCAGCTTCGCGTCACCCGCCTTGAGGCCGCCGAACTGGTAGAGCGGGAACGAAAAGGCGAACGCGAGCACGAGTCCGCCGAGGTGATCGATGAAGCCATTCCCGAATACCGCCCCCGGAAATGACTCGAACGCGCCCAGCACCAGGCCGATGACGATCGCGGGGTAGGTGATCGCGTTCGGGATCCGCGTCCAGCGTGCGTCCGTGTACATCACGGCGACAAGGAGGACAACGAGCACCGCGTTTTCGACCGTTCGAAGAGCGTCGATGCCCGTTGTCCTCCTGATGTTTTTAGGTGAGGTTGTTGCCGATATTGCTGAAGATGTTCTGGATCTGACCGCGGAGGAAGATCATGGCAACGATGACCGCGATGGCGATAACGGCGATGATGAGAGCGTATTCGACGAGTCCCTGGCCTTCGTCGTCCCTGAGGAATGTCAGCACCTATACCCCTCCTTTCCTCCAGAAGTGGCCCGCGAAGTTTGCCTGCGAGCTGGTTTTGGCGCTATGGGAAGTTTGTCCTAGTACGTTCGGGATCGCCACCTAGACTTCGCGCATTGGAAGGGGGTAGGCAATGACAACAACGACCATGCCTGCCGTGGCAACAACGGAGAAAGCGGGATTTGGCGCGCGTTTTCTCGCGATCCTCATCGATTCGATCGGGCTCGCGATCGTCAGCAGCATCCTCGCGGGGATCCTGAACGCAGGCGGACCCGCCAGCTCAGGCGCAAGCGGCCTGCAAACATTGCTCGGCGTCGGGTACTTCTGCTACTTCTGGTCTACGTACGGCAAGGGCCAGACACTGGGCATGCGCGCCCTGAACATCAGGGTCGTGAAGACCGACGGCTCGCAGCTCGACCTCGTCGGCGCGTTCATCCGCTATATCGGACTCGTCGTATCGGTCGCGTGCTTGTTCATCGGCGTGATCTGGGCAGCCTTCGACGCGAACAAACAAGGCTGGCACGACAAGATCGCCAGCACCTACGTGGTCAAGGCCTAACGGACAGGAGAACGCGGCCCGCTCCTCGCTCGGGGACGGGACGCCGACGTGTGCGCGCTGGAGGAGCACACGGTGCTCCGGCGCTACCGAAGGCGGAACGTCCCCGACGAGGAGGTCGCGATCATCCGGCACGTTCGGGCGAGCGGATTCCCCACTCCCGCGGTCATCAGCCACGACGGCCCCGACCTCGTCCTCGAGCGCGACATCTCTCGACTACGCGAACGCGCCGCGACCCTGGCCACGCTCCATCGACGCCTGCACGCCATCGCCGCACCCGCATGGCTCGCCGCGATCGGCCCGGGCGATGCCGTAGCGCACCTGGACCTCCATCCGCAGAACGTGCTCATGGGGACCCGCGGTCCGCAGGTGATCGACTGGGCGAACGCCCGTCGCGGGCACTGGGCCGACGACGTCGCGCAGACCGTCGTCATCCTCGCAGGCGCTCTCGTGCCGGTGCCGATCGCAACCGCAGTGCCGGTATTCGTCGACGCGTTCCTCGAGGATTCGATCGCGACGAGGTCCGGGAGCATCTGAACGCCGCGATCGCGCGGCGCGTCGCTGAGCCGAATCTGAACTAGGCAGAGAGGGACGCGGCGCGAGCGGTGCGGGTCGACTGCCGCTAGGACGGGTCGCAGGGCAACGCGTTCAGCTGCGCCACGAGCGCTCTGTCGCTCGCGAGGAGCGCGTTGTATTGATCGATCCGCGCGTTGTTCTGCGTGTTCAGGTCGTTGTATTGCGCGACCAACGCGTTCGCCTGAGCCACCGCGTTCGGCGGCGCGCCGTTCGGGTACCGCGCACGGATCGCGCTCAGCTGCGCGTCGATCGACGCGAGTTGCGCGTTCGCGGTGTCGATCTGGCTGTCGAGAGCATTGAGCTGGCCCTGCATCGGAGCGAGCCTCGCGGCGATCGACCGCGCCTGAACGACACACGGATCGGGGACCGGCGGCGGGAACGTCGCGAAGCCGAGCGCACGCATCTCACGATCGCTGAAGCGATTCGGGCAGCTGAGCACAGCGCCGAAGGCCACGCACGTGACCGGATCGGTCATGAGTCCGTATTTGTCGACGCCGTATAGACCCGGATCGCGCTCCTTCGCCTTCCAATGACCGCCACTGTCGGCATCGGGACCTTCGCAGCACCAGATGTGACCGAGCTCGTGCAGCGTCGTTGCGATGGTGTTCTCGATCGTCTTCTGACCAAGCTCACCCTCCACGAACACGACGATGTCTTCGGAGCCGTCGGCGGCACGGCGATGGACGGAGGTGCCGTGGGCCGCGATCACGAAGATCGTGATGTCCGCGGATTGCTCGACGACCTGAATTGCGCCGAGACCACGCGTGGCGCTCCTCCACTCGGACGCGAGCGTCGATCGCATGCGCGCGAGCGCCGAGTCGCGGAGCGGCACGAGCGACGCGTTTGGGGCGAACGACTCGCGCGGCGGGCTGTCGGTGGAGAGGCGCACCGTCAATGCGGTCGCGACCATCGGCCCGCGAGCGACGCTGAACTGTCCGGTGCTCGATCCCGATACCGGCCCGGCGCGGCAGCTGACCCGGTAGTACGCCGTCGTCACGGGCAGACGCGGCGCGGGGTAGCTCCAGCGGATGATCCCCGCGCTCGTCGCGACCTGCGCGGGCAGCGCGCTGGGAGGCGCTTCGCCGAAAGACGGTGCGAGCGCGGTCAGCTCCGCGGAACACTCAGCGCCTTTCGCCGTCTGGAGCGCGAGCGTCCCGTACGCGCTTTCCGTCACGGTGACCGCGAGGTCCGTCGGCGCGGGCGCCACGCTCGGTGTGGGCGACGCGTCCGACGATGAAGGCGGCGTCGCGGTCGCAGAGGTCCGCGTGCACGCCGCAGCGACGATCATCAGAGCCACGGCCAGGGCCCGGCGCGTCGCGGCCATGTTCTTCACCCTGCGACTGTGCGAGCGACGCCGTACGCACGTCAATCGCTCATTCGGGTAGCCGGTCAGCCGTCCTCCATGCGCGTGATCAGCAGGTCCGCGTCGTACGTGAACTTGACGAGGAACGGATGATCCGCGAGGCGGACGACGCGCGCGAAGAAGATGCGGTCGGTCGGCGGTATGTCCAGATCGAACACCTCGGACGTGCGCACCCAGCGGAACTCGCCGATGCCCGCTGCCGGTGCGAGCGTTCCGGTCCAGCGCGTCGCCGCGAAGATGAACGTGATCCATTGGTAGTCGGGACGCGGCGACACTTCGGTCATGATCCCGCGCAGCACGGGGTCCAGGGCGGCGAGTCCGGTCTCCTCGTGCATCTCACGGATCGCGCACTCCGTCGGCGATTCGTCTGGCTCGATCTTGCCACCCGGCGCGACCCAGAGACCCTTGTTCGGATCCTTCACGCGCCGGTGGAGCAGGACCTCGTCATCATGGATCGCATAGACGAGCGTGGCGAGGACGCGCGGGTGGGCCATGCATGAAGAGTACGGATTCGCCGTACCTAGACTGCGACATGTGACTGAGTGGCTCTACCAAATTCCCGGTGGCAAGGCGTTCGCGTATTCGACCGACGGCAAGAACTTCTTCACGATGAGCGAGAACAAGGCGTGGGGCTATCGCGACGGGAAATGGCTGTACGCCTTCGGCGCGACGCAGGCCGTCGGCTACTTCGAAGGTGAGACCGTGTTCTCCCTACCCGACGGGAAGCCGCGCTTCACCCTCCGCGGCGCCTGAGCTACGGCGTCGCCGGTCCGTGGTGCAGATCGGCGCGGTAGCGGGCGACCTCGGGAGCAAGCGCATGGGCGACGAACACCATGCCGACACACGCCAGGCCGCCGCTCACCACCGACGCTTCGGGTGACCACAGATCCGCGACGACGCCTGACTCGACCTGGCCGAGCTGCGGTCCGCCGGCGACGAACACGAGGTTGATCGCAGAGAGGCGGCCGCGGAGCGCGTCGGGCGTTTCGAGCTGAAGGATCGTGTGGCGGAAGATCGAGCTCACCGTGTCGGCGCCCTGCGCGATCGCGAGCAGCGCGAGGCCGACGATGAATCCCGTGGGAGGCAGCAGGCCGAACAACGCGATCGCAAGACCGAAGATCGCGACCGACACCAGGATGCCCAGACCGCGCCGCTGCGCGCGATTCGTCCACCCGCTCGTGAGCGCAACGGCGGTCGCGCCGACGCCTGGCGCGGCATAGAGGAGACCGAGGCCCTCCGGTCCGACCGCGAACACGCGCTCCGCGTAATACGGCATGACCGCGCGTGACACCGCAAAGAACGTGGCGAAGAAGTCCACCGACATCGTCGCGAGCAGCAATCGACGCGACAGGAGGAACGCCATGCCGTCCGCAAGCGCGCGTAGTGGCGCGGCGTGGACGATGCGAACGTCGGTACGCGGCACGCGCATCAGAAGAAGCGCACCGGTCGCGACGATGAACGTCGCCACATCGATCCAGTACGCCGGCGCGAGTCCGAATCGCGCGATGAGCAGACCGGCGACCGCCGGACCCACGACCTGCGCGACCTGGAACTGCGTTTGGTTGAGCGCCATCGCTGATGGGATGAGTCTCCGCTCCACGAGACTCGGCGCGAGCGCCGAGCGCGCGGGCTGGTCGAGCGCACTGAAGCCCGAGCCGACCGCAGTGAGTAGATAGAGGACCTGCACCGTCGCGAGCCCGGCTTGCGTGGAGAGCGCGAGCGCGACCGATGTGAGTGCGAGGCAGGTGTTGGTGACGAGCAGCATGCGACGGCGGTCCACGCGATCGGCGATGACGCCACCCCACAGCGAGAGCGCGATGAGCGGCACGGCGGAGAACAGACCGAGGAGACCGACGGCAAGCGTCGATCCCGTGAGCACATAGATCTGGTAGGGGATCGCGACGAGACGCAGCGCGGAGCCGGCCGCCGAGATGAGCTGACCGAGCCAGAGGAGCCGAAAGTCGCGCGAGGCGCGCAGCGGCTCGATGTCGGGAAGGATCGCGGGCACGCCGTGAGCGTATGGCTCAGCGAAGAAGCGCGAGCAGCGGTGGCCCGAGGAAGACGAGGAGCAGCGCCGGAAGGATGCAGAGCGCGAGCGGGAACAACATCAGGATCGGAAGCCTGCGCGCGAGAGCCTCAGCGCGATGGCGCTCCGACGCGCGGAGCGAGTCCGCCTGAAGCACGAGCAGGCGCGCGAGTGGCGATCCAAAGCGCACCGATGCGGCCACGAGTGCTCCGACCCGCGCCTCGTCGGGTTTGCTCGCGAACGACCGGAGCGCAGCCGGCAACGAGAGGCCGAGGCTGAGATCGGCGAGAAGGCGCCGCGCTTCGCGTCCGCGAGCGAGCGTCGGCACGCGCTCGAGCAGCCCGGCCAGCGCGCGCTCGAAGGTGAGACCGGCGTCGAGCCCGACGATCACCGCGTCGAGAAATGTCGCGAGGTCGGGCTCGGGCGCCACCGATCGCACGATGCGCCATAGCCACATCGACCCGACGACCTCGAAGGCGAATGCGACGACGAGCAGACCGAGCGCGTCGCCAACAAGCGTCGCCGCGTAATCGGGCATCGCCAGCGAGAAGAATGTGGCGCCGAGCGGGGCGAGCGCGACCAGAACAAAAGCCGACGCGCGGCTCTGCGCCGTGAGCGCGTCCCGCTCCTCCTCGAGCGCGAGCCGGCCGCGCATCAATGTGGCGATGCGTTCGAGACTCGGCGCGATTCGCCCACCGGCGCGCGAGAACGCGGCGAGCACGATGGCAAGAGGCGCGAGATCCTCGGGGGGAACGATCGTCGCGTACTGACCGAGCGCATCAGAGACTCGCGCGCCGAGCGTGAGTGACGCCGCCACGCGCTTCGTCGCGAGCCCCAGCTCCGGTCGAAGGGTCGGCGCGATCTCCGCGAACGCGAGCGGCAGCGAGAGTCCGCTCGCGAGCGCGGCCGCGAGCGTCTCCACGACGATCGGAAGCGCAGCGCGCACGGCGCGCCGGTCCCGACCGCGCCACAGCCTCAGGCGACCGACGAGGTCACTCGGTCGCGGGAGAGCGACGAGCAGCACGCTCAGTGCGGCCGCGAGGAGCACGATCGTCACGCCGCGATTTCGCGGAGTTCGTACCCGTCGGCTCCGCCTCCGCTGATCTCGACGACGTGCGTGATGCGCCGACGGCCCGCGATGTCGCGCTCCTGGTGAACGATGATCTCGATGCCCCGGCGGATCTGTTCGCGGATGGCGACGAGCGGAAGCTCGACGCCGGCCATCAGCGCCATCGTCTCGAGGCGCAGCAATGCGTCGTACGGGCCGTTGGCATGCGCGGTCGTGAGCGACCCGCGATGGCCGGTGTTCATCGCCTGCAGCATGTCGAGGGCCTCGCCGCCGCGGACCTCGCCGATGACGATGCGATCCGGGCGCATGCGCAGCGCTGCGCGCAGCAGCGTCCGCACATCGATCGCCCCGGTCCCCTCGACGCTTGGTGCGCGTGTCTCCAGCGACACCACGTTCGCCTGCGGCAAGCGGAGCTCCGCCGCGTCCTCGATCGTCACGATGCGCTCGGTCTCACCCACGGCGAACGCGAGCGCGTTCAAGGTCGTCGTCTTGCCGCTGGACGTGCCGCCCGATACAAGGATCGAGCGGCGCGAGCGGACCGCCCGCATCAGGACCTCCATGACCGCGGGCTCACAGGTGCCGGCGCGCACGAGCTCTTCGGGGCCCATCGGCCGCTCAGCGAATCGCCGGATCGTGAGCACTGGACCAGCGAGAGAAATGGGCGGGATCACCGCGTGGACGCGCGATCCGTCGGGCAGGCGCGCATCGACGAGCGGCGTGGCCAGATCGATGCGACGACCGAGCGGCGCCACCAGCCGCTCGATGATCACGAGGATCTCCTCCTCGTCGGCGAAGCGAATACCCGTCTCCTCGAGCCGTCCGTCGCGCTCGACCCAAACGCCACGCGAGCCGTTCACCATGACCTCGCTCACGCGCGGGTCCCGCAGCAGCGGCGCGAGCGGACCGAGACCGAACAGTCGATCTTCGAAGAAACGCTGCAGCTCGCGTAGCTCACCAGATGGAACGGCGAGTCGCTCACCGGCGAGCGCGTCACGAAGCGCGGGCGCGAGCTGCTCGATGCGCGGACGACCGTCCGGCGCTTCGCGGAGCCTCGACACGACCGCACGTTCGAGCCGCTGGCGGAGGGTCTCGGAGGTCACGTCGCGTCGATCACGAGGAGCTCGGCGAGCTCGTCATAGGCCCTGCCGAGCGCGCCCTTCGCGGCTCCGCGGCCGGCGAGCGCGGCGACCACGGCCGATTCGTCGCGCGGCAACGCGCGAAAGGCGCGGCGCCCGTCGAGCGAGGCTGTCTTCATCTGCGAAGCGATGAGCCATTGCTCCTCACTTGGAGGATCGGCGTCGAGCATGAGCTTCGACCACGGATCGTCGTACGCGAGCACGAAGACGCGATCCGCGAGAGACGCTGCCACACGCGCGAGCGCGTCGTTGCGCAGCGGGGCGTCGACGATGACGAGATCGGCCAGACCTGACGCCGCGCGGATCGTCGCGCCCAACAGCGCAGGCGTTGGTGCGACCGGCGGTCCGCCGATCACACGCATTCCGGCGGTCTCTTCGGCCATCACCGCGAGGTGGTCGGCCGTGAGCTCATCGACCAATCCCTCGAACTCCGCCCATGGCCGGGGCGCGGACCGCAGCCACCACGACGTGGCTCCCTGCCCGGTCGCATCGATGACGCACACGCGCATTCGCGTTGCGATCCGTAGCGCGAGGTTCGCGGCCAGCAGGGTGCGGCCGACTCCGCCGCGCACGCCGGTCGCGACAACGACGCGCGTGGCCGCGCGCGACCGTTGCGGGCGCAGGCCCATCAGCACCGGGCCGAGCACGGCGGGCTCGGCGCTCGTGACGACGTGCGACGGATCGATGCCCAGCGCAGCAAGGAGGGGACGGTCGCTCTCGAACACGAGGACGACGCGCGGAACGCGCGGATGCAGGCCGGCGGCGCTGGCGACCGCCTCGCGGTCGCGCGCATCGATGAGGGCGATCTCGGGATCCACCGTGACCGGTTCGAGCCCGAGCGCCAGCACGCCGGCTCGAAGATCCGTCCCGCCGAAGATCGCCACGCGCGCCGAGGTCATCACCTGGTCGATCGCAGCAGTGGGAGCAGCAGCAGTCCGCCGCCGCGTGCGGTCGCGATCGCCGTCGCATCGGTCTCGTCCACCTCGAGCAGCATTCCCTTATCACTCACCGACAGCACACGGACGCCATACGCGACGGGGACCGAATATGCCTTGTCGCCGGCGCGCATTGCGAGGATGTCGATCGCATCGCCTCGTCGGACCGGTGGCACTGGCGCGGCCAGCCACGCGGAGGGGACGGTCATCGCCCACGTGGCCGGATGAAGCTCGTCGGCGAGGCTCGCGCTTTCCGGGACCGCCGATGGCCAGTACGCAGAGATCCCGCCGAGCGCGAGGAGGAGCGACGCGATCGGGACGAGGAAGCGTCGCGACGGCAGCAGCGGCCGCCGCACCCTCAGCGCGGGGAGCACAGCGGACCGCTGAACCCAGCGCGATAGAGCCGACCCGAGACCGTGAGCGACACGTCGATGAGCCCAGCGGCGCAGCGAACTGAGGCGTCGCCGATGAGCGGTCCTCCATTGAGCAGGCTGACTTCGGTCGCCGCGGCACGCGCCGACTCGCGCACCGACGGCTGGGTGATGGCACGGAGGACGTCGGGCGTCGGCCGCGGCGCTGCTGATGACGAGGCGAACCGTCGCAGCTCCGCGGTGTACGCGTCCGCGATCACGGCCGTCGCCGCCTCGACCGCGGCCTCGCCGGCGCGGTGCTCGCGCGCCGCGGCGAGGATCTGTTCCTGCGCGACTCGAAGTCCGCTGATCGCAGTGGCAGCGATCGCCAGGATCAATACCGCGAGCACGAGCGCCTGGCCGCGCTCGTCCTTCACGGCGTCCACTCGATCCGCCGCGTCGACGACGCGTTCACGACCAGCCGTGGAAGACCAACGAACGCGAGTGGACCGGGAGCTCGTAGCTCGCGCGCA
>JANMWW010000363.1:0-9290 GCA_031394155.1 Chloroflexota bacterium
GATCAGGTGCTCACGTACGAGGAGATCGCGCGCCTAGTGCGCATCTTCGCCGAGCTCGGCGTGCAGAAGGTGCGCCTCACCGGTGGCGAGCCGCTCGTGCGCCGAGACCTCGAGAAGCTCGTCGGCATGCTGGCGGAGATCCCTGATCTCGACCTCACGCTCACCACGAACGGGTCGCTCCTCGCGGCGAAGGCGCAGGCGCTCGCGGCAGCTGGTCTGAAGCGCGTCACCGTGAGCCTCGACTCGCTCGACGACGCGACGTTCAAGAAGATGAACGACGTCGACTTCCCGGTGCAGCGCGTGCTCGACGGCATCGCCGCAGCCGAACGCGCGGGTCTCGCGCCGATCAAGGTCAACATGGTCGTGCGCCGCGGCTTGAACGAGGACAGCGTGCTGCCGATGGCACGGCACTTCCGCGGCACCGGCCACACGCTCCGTTTCATCGAATACATGGACGTTGGCACGTCGAACGGCTGGCGCCTCGACGACGTCGTCCCGGCGCGCGAACTCATCGCGTCGATCAGCAATGAATTCCCGCTCGAGCCCGTGGAACCGGCGTATCGCGGTGAAGTCGCAGGACGCTACCGGTACACCGACGGCGCCGGCGAGGTCGGCGTCATCTCGTCGGTCACGCAGCCGTTCTGCGCGGACTGCACGCGGGCGCGATTGTCGGCTGACGGCTCGCTGTACACGTGCCTCTTCGCGACGCAGGGCCACGATCTGCGCTCACTCGTCCGGAGTGGCGCCAGCGACGAGGACATTCGCGTCGCGATCATGTCCGTCTGGGCCGCGCGCGAAGATCGCTACTCGGACCTGCGCTCGTCCGAGACGGCCGGCCTCAAGAAGATCGAGATGAGCTTTATCGGCGGATAAAAGCCAATCGGTCTCGCTCTCGCGCAGGCGGGTCAGCGTCGCGACGCCGGCTCCGCGAGCGCCTCGCCCAGCTCCATCGCAAGCCGTTCCGACGCCGCCGTATTGACTCGCAGCCGCTCCACGCTCTGCTTCACCGCTTCGGCGATGTCCGAGGTACGTTTGCTCTCGAGGAACGCCGTCGCCTCATCGCGGTAACGCTGCGTCGCCAGTTGGCTCACGGCGTTGACGAAGCGCTGCTTGAGCAGCGGCTCAGCTGTCGCGATTTCCGCATCCCACCGCTCGCGGATCGCCTCCCAGCCGGCATCGCGCGTGTGCCGTCCCTGGAGGAGAGGCACCACCATCAGGCCGCGGTCCTGCGTGCGGATCAGAGGGGAGAAGATGGCGTCTGCCGTTTTGCGCGCGAGCTGCTCGTCCTCGAAGGCGATGAGCGCGGCGCGGAAGCGCGCCTCTTCCTGCGCGTCGGAGGCCTCCGCCGACTGCATGCGCTTCACGTAGCGGTCCCACAGCTTGTCGTCACCGTCGGTCGCCGCGACGCTCAGGATCACGCCGGCGCCGTCCGGGTGGAGCGGCTCGGTCCCCTCGAGGTGGCGCAGAGCGCGGTCCCGCGCGCCGCGGCGGATGTCCTCCGCCTGCGCGTGGAATCCGAGCATGCCGATGACGCGCCCGCGCTTCTCTCGCGTGTCCGCATCTTCGCCGTCGCGCGGCCGCCAGCCGACCTTTTCGAAGATCGGGCGATAGAAGTTGTCGATGAAGCGCGCGAACGTGGCCTCGGTCTTCTCGCGCACCGCATATCCGGCCAGCCACGTGAGCGCGTCGGAGATCGATGCGATCACCGCGCGATCGTCCTCGCCGGCCAGCGTGTCGAGCCGGCGAAGGAATGTCGCGAGCGACGCGCGCCCGGTGCGGGTCAGGGCCCACATGTTGTCGATGAGCGAGAGGCGCTCCTCGGGTGCGAGCGCGCGCAGGCCCTTATCGAGCAGCCGGTCCCCGCTCTCGTCGAGCTGCCAGCGGTAGAAGCCGCGTCCGCCCGCGTTCGGGAACACCCACTGCGCGCCAGGAAGACGGACCGTGGACTTCTCGTCGCGGAGCAGCACGCGCTGCTCGCGGATCCCGTCCGCGGTGCCGTACTTGAGCACCAGCGGCACGGGCCAGCGCTGGGCCGATGGCGCTGCCTCGCGGTCGCTGTAGTAGCGCGTCTGCGCGAGGTCGAGCTCGAGGCCGCCGGACACTTCGCGCACGGCGAACGACACGATCGGGTGGCCCGACTCCTTGATCCAGGTGTTCATGATCGTGGTGACGTCTTGGCCCGATGCTTCGTCGAGCGCCTTCCAGAAGTCGTCGGCCGATGCGTTCGCGGTCTTGTGCCGGTTCAGGTAGATGCGGACGCCGTCGCGGAACGTGTCCTCGCCGAGATAGCTCTCGATCATCCGCAGCACCGCCGCGCCCTTGGTATAGGTGATCGCGTCGAAGCGCTCGGAGGCCTCCTCGGCGTTCTTCGCCTCGATCGAGATCGGGTGAGTCGACGCCAGCGCGTCGAGGTTGAAGGCGGACGTGTTGTCGGCGACGAAGTCGCGCCAGTATCCCCACTCGGGGTTCAGCGACGCGGTGCACTTCTCGCCGACGAAGGAGGCGAACGACTCGTTCAGCCACAGGTCGGTCCACCAGCGCATCGTCACGAGGTCGCCCCACCACATGTGCGTTAGCTCGTGCGCCGCGGTGCTGAAGACGCCTTTGAGCGTGACGATCGACGCGTTCTTGTTATCCGCCGCGAGGAGCCGCGTGCGGTACGTGATCGCGCCGGGGTTCTCCATCGCGCCGGCCTCGAAGTCGGGGATGCCGATGGCGTCCACTTTGATGAACGGATAGGGGATCGCGGTGTACTCCTGAAGCCACTCCACCGAGCGGACGTGCGCGTCACGTGCGTAGATCGCCTGCGACGCAAGTCCCGGCGGAAGCCACACACGGACCGGGATCTTCGACGGCGTGAGCGCCTCGGGCGTCGCCTCGTATGGCCCGACGGTGAAGGCGACGAGATATGACGAGATGCGGACCGGCGTCTCCTTGAATCGCGTGCGTGTGCGCCGCTCGCCCTCGGGCTTTTGCGATTCCACGGGCATGTTCGCGATCGCGACGTTGCCGACGGGGTGCAGGACCTCGACCGCGAATGTCGCCTTGAATTCGGGCTCGTCGAAGCAGGGGAAGGCTCGCCGCGCGTCGGCCGCCTCGAACTGCGTCGCGGCGTAGCGCTCCTCGCCGCGGACCGAGCGGTACAGGCCGCGAAGCGAGTCGCGGATGCCGCCGTTCCATTCGATCTCGAGCGTGTGCTCGCCTGCCGGTATGTCCTTCGCGAACCGGATGACTGCGACCTGCGCCTCGTCCTCGTTGCGCTGACTCTCGAGCATGTTCGTGCCGTCGATGGAGGCCTTGGTGATGTCAAGCTCGACCGAATGCACGACGATCTCGCGTACCGCCTTCGCCGTGCGCAGGGTGACGCGCTCCCAGCCCTTCGAGGTCCAGGTGTCCAGATCGAGGTCGAACCGCAGCTCGTAGCGGCTCGGCAGCGTGTCCTTTGACAGCCGGAAGTTGATGTCGAACTGGCTCACTGCGCCCTCCCCGTCGGTCTGGTTGAAGCCTATCGAATCCTCAGTTGTTATGGTGGTCAGATGCCGCCGCAGTTCATCTACCAGATGTACCAGCTCAAGAAGGTCGTCCCGCCGCAGCGAGAGATCCTGCGGGGGATCACTCTCTCCTTCTATCCAGACGCCAAGATCGGCGTTCTGGGGCCGAACGGGGCAGGGAAGTCAACGCTCCTTCGCATCATGGCGGGGGTCGATACCGAATACATCGGCGACGCCCGGATCACCGAAGGTTTCCGTGCCGGCTTGCTCGCGCAGGAGCCCGTCCTTGACCCAAAGAAGGACGTGCGCGGCAACGTCGAAGACGGCGTGGCCACGCAGCGCGCGGTCTTGAAGCGCTACGAAGAGCTCTCGGCGAAGTTCGCCGAAGAGCTGTCGGCAGACGAGATGGAGAAGGTCAGCGAGCAGTTCCAGAAGGCGCAGGACGAGATCGAGGCAAAGGGACTCTGGGATCTCGACAGCAACGTCGAGCACGCGATGGACGCGCTGCGTCTACCGCCGGGCGATCAGGACGTGAGCACGCTCTCCGGTGGCGAGCGCCGCCGCGTGGCGCTCTGCCGGCTGCTGCTCTCGCATCCCGATCTGCTCCTGCTCGACGAGCCGACGAACCACCTCGACGCGGAGTCGGTCTCGTGGCTCGAGCGTTTCCTCAAGGACTACAAAGGTTGCGTCGTCGCGATCACGCACGACCGCTACTTTCTCGACAACGTCGCGGGGTGGATCCTCGAGCTCGACAAGGGCTTTGGCATTCCGTGGGAAGGCAACTACTCCTCGTGGCTCGACCAGAAGCGCAAGCGTTTGCAGGTGGAGGAGAAGACGGAGTCGGCCCGGCAGCGGACCCTCGCGCGCGAGCTCGAGTGGGTGCAGGCGTCCCCGCGCGCGCGACAGGCGAAGAGCAAGGCGCGCATTGACGCCTACGAGCGGCTGCTCGCGGAGGATCCCGAGAAGCGCGAGCGTGACCTCGAGATCTCGATCCCACCGGGGCCACGGCTCGGCAGCATCGTCATCGAGGCCGACGATCTACGAAAGGGCTTCGGCGATCGTCTCCTCATTGACGACCTGACCTTCAAGCTGCCGCGCGGTGGCATCGTCGGCGTGATCGGTCCGAACGGCGCCGGAAAGACGACGCTCTTCCGGATGATCACCGGCGAAGAGAAGCCCGACGCCGGCGCGCTGCGCGTCGGCGAGACCGTGAAGCTGGAATACGTCTCGCAGTCACGTGATGCGCTCGATCCCAAGAAGACCGTGTTCGAGGAGATCAGCGGAGGCCAGGAGCAGATCGACGTCGGCGGGCGCATGCGTAACAGCCGCGCCTACGTCGCGTCGTTCAACTTCAAGGGTGTCGATCAGAACAAGAAGGTCGGCGACCTCTCGGGCGGTGAGCGAAACCGTTTGCACCTCGCGAAGCTGCTGAAGTCAGGGGGCAACGTGCTGCTGCTCGACGAGCCGACCAACGATCTCGACGTCGACACGCTCCGCGCGCACGAAGAGGCGCTCCTCGATTTCGGCGGTTGCGTCGTCGTGATCACCCACGATCGGTGGTTCCTCGATCGCATCGCCACGAGCCTGCTCGTCTTTGAAGGAGACAGCACCGTGCGCTGGCTCGAGGGGAACTACCAGGCCTACGAAGAGCTGATGCGCAAGGAGCACGGCGCGGACTGGCAGCCGCATCGCATCAAATACCGGCCGTTGATGCGTGCGTAGCCCGCTCCGCGCCCTCCTCGTTTTCGCGCTCGTCCTCGTCTCTTGCGGCTCGCTGAGCAGCGCGTCGCCGTCGCCGTCGCCGTCCGTCGTGAAGTTGTCGAGCGCGCCGACGGCGAGCGCGTCGCCTGCATCGGGTCCGGGCCGCAGCCTCTCAGCCGCCGAGGCTCAGCGCCTGGTCGGCGCGCGCGTCGCGGCGGCCCTCGACGCACTGAAGCGACATGACGGCGCGGCGCTCGCCGCGCTCGCGCATCCGACGAAGGGCCTGCGGTTCACGCCGTATCCATTCGTCGCGACCGCTCGCGACGTGGTACTCACGCGGTCCGATCTCACGAACGCCTACGCGGACACGAAGGCTCGCACGTGGGGCGTTACCGACGGCAAGGGCGATCCGATCACGCTGACCTTCTCCGATTACAACGCGCGCTACATCTACAGCCGTGATTTCGTGAGCGCGCCGAAGACTTCGTACAACAAGCCGATCGGCACAGGTAATTCGATCGACAACACCGCGGATGTGTATCCGAACGCGGTGTTGTTCGAGGCCTACGACCCGGGCCCAGACCCAGCCGCGGAAAGCTTCCGCTGGCAGTCGCTGCGTCTGCTGTTCGAGCCAGATGGCGGAAGCTGGTATTTGGTGGGCATCGTCCACGGGGAGTGGACGATCTAGCGCTTCGCTATCGCCTCGCGTGCGCGGAGCTGCTCGTTGTGGGCGATCGCCGTGATCTTCAGCGCGTCGCCGGTCGCGACGAACGTGTAGGTCGCGTCGAACTCGTAGATCGTCCTTCCAGCAGAGCTCTCGAGCGCCCATGCGATCGCAGCCTGCGCGAGGCGTGGTGAGAAGCGTGTCGTGCGCGCTTCGCGCATCTGAGCGGTCTTCACGTCGAGCTGCGCGTACAACCCGAGCAGGCGGTCGAGCTGCGGGATCCACGCCTCGACCGACGGGATCGAGACGACCGTGACCTTGCCGGCGTCGCCTGCGACGTGCAACGGGAAGCGGAAGTGATCAGCGATGGCCTTTGCGTCGCGGCGCTCGAACGCGGCGCGATACGAATCGAAGAACGCCTTGATGTCGGGATCGAGGCTGGCAGCCACCTCGCTCAGCTCGCTCGCGGCTCGGGACGCTCGGGTGAGAGCCCGAGCTCCGCGATCGCTTTCGCGACGTCAGCGGCGCCGTATTGCTCGCATAGCTGCAGACCCTGCAGCGATTCGACCGCGACGTTCTCTGCATCGACTTCGAAGTGGCGCCGGAGTGAGGCGCGCGTATCCGATCGTCCAAAGCCGTCTGTGCCGAGCGGGATGAAGGGCTGAGGCACCCAGCGCGAGATCTGGTCCGAGACCGACTTCATGTAGTCGCTCGCCGCGATGATCGGCGTCCTGCCACCGAGGATCTGCGCGACGTACGGCACACGCGGCCGCTCAGTTGGGTGGAGCCGGTTCCAGCGCTCGGTTTCGAGCGCGTCGTTGCGCAGCTGCTGGTAGCTCGTGACGCTGTAGACATCGGCCGCGACGTCGTACTTCTCCTGCAGCAGCTCCTGCGCGTGCAGTACCTGCAGCAGGATCGGTCCCGACCCGAGCAGCGTGACGCGCCGGCGCAGGCTCTCGTCGCCCTTCCTCGCGAGGTAGATCCCGCGAAGGATCCCCTCCTCGACGCCCTCGGGCATCGGCGGCATCGGGTAGTTCTCGTTGTACAGCGTGAGGTAGTAGAAGATGTCCTCGTTCTCGATGAGCATGCGCCGGATCCCATCCTTGACGATGACCGCGGTCTCATATGCGAACGCCGGGTCGTACGCGCGGATGTTCGGGATCGCGGTCGCAAGCAGATGGCTGTGGCCGTCCTGGTGCTGCAATCCCTCGCCGCTCAGCGTCGTCCGGCCGGCCGTCGCGCCGAGCATGAAGCCCCGGCCGCGCGCGTCGCCGAACGCCCAGATCTGATCCATCGTCCGCTGGAAGCCGAACATCGAATAGAAGATGTAGAAGGGGATCATCGGCTGGCCGTGCGTTGCGTAGCTCGTGCCCGCGGCGGTGAAGCTCGCCATCGAGCCCGCCTCGGTGATGCCCTCTTCGAGGACCTGCCCGTCCGTCGCCTCGCGGTAGGGGAGCAGCGTCTCCGCGTCGACCGGCTCGTAGCGCTGGCCGAGCGGCGAGTAGATCCCGACTTCCTTGAACAGCGGATCCATGCCGAACGTGCGCGCCTCGTCGGGGATGATCGGCACGACGCGCTTGCCGATGTTCTTGTCGCGTAACAGATTGCGCATCAAACGTGTGAATGCGGTCGTCGTAGACGCGGCGGCCTTCCCGGAGCCCTTCGAGAACTCGCTGAAGACCGCATCGTCCGGCGCCTGCACCGGCGCCGGCCGCAGGATGCGCCGCGGCACGACGCCGCCGAGCTTGCGGCGGCTCTCGAGCATGTAGCGCATCTCCGGGCTGTCCAGGCCCGGGTGGTAATACGGCGGATCGTCCGCGAGCCGCTCGTCCGGGATCGGCAGGTTCAGCCGGTCGCGGAAGACCTTGAGCTCTTCGACGCTGAGCTTCTTCGCCTGATGCGTGATGTTGCGGCCCTCGACGTTCGTGCCAAGTGCCCAGCCCTTTACGGTCTGCGCGAGGATCACCGTCGGCGCGCCGACGTGCTTCGTCGCCGCGTCATACGCCGCGTACACCTTGCGGTAATCGTGACCGCCGCGACGCAGCTTCATCAGATCGTCGTCTGACAGGTGCTCGACGAGCTTGAGAAGGCGCGGGTCCGTTCCAAAGAAATGCTCGCGCAGATACTTGCCATCCGCGATGACGAGCCGCTGCGACTCGCCATCGGTCGTCTCGTTCATGCGGTTCACGAGAAGGCCGGCGACATCGCGTGCGAGCAGGTCGTCCCACTCGCGGCCCCACAGGACCTTGATCACGTTCCAGCCGGAGCCGCGGAACACCGACTCGAGCTCCTGGACGATCTTGCCGTTGCCACGCACGGGACCGTCAAGACGCTGCAGGTTGCAGTTCACGACGAACGTGAGGTTGTCGAGACCTTCGCGCGCCGCGACGTGGAGCGCGCCGAGCGCCTCGGGCTCATCGCATTCGCCGTCGCCGAGGAAACCCCACACGCGCTGTTTGCTCGTGTCCTTTATTCCGCGGTTGTGCAGGTACCGGTTGAAGCGCGCCTGATAGATCGCCGCGAGCGGGCCGAGCCCCATCGAGACGGTCGGGAATTCCCAGAATTCCGGCATCAGTCGCGGGTGCGGGTACGACGACAGACCCTCCCCCGGCACGACCTCACGGCGGAAGTGATCGAGCTGCGATTCAGAGAGGCGGCCCTCGAGGAACGCGCGCGCGTACATGCCCGGTGAAGCGTGACCCTGGAAGTAGATCTGGTCGCCGCCGCCGGTGTCGTCCTTCCCGCGGAAGAAGTGGTTGAAGCCCACTTCGTAGAGGGTCGCGGATGACGCGTACGTCGCGAGATGGCCGCCGATACCGTCGTAGTGATGATTCGCGCGAACGACCATGGCGACCGCGTTCCAGCGGATGAACTGCCGGATGCGATGCTCCATCTCTTCGTCGCCCGGGAAATCGGGCTCCTGTTCCGGTGAGATGGTGTTGATGTAGCGCGTCTGTGTGAGGGGCGGGAGACCGATCTGTAGCATGCGCGCGCGCTTGAGCAGCTTGTAAAGGACGAAGCGAGCGCGCTCTGGCCCGGCCTGCTCGACCAGTGCGTCGAGTGACTCGATCCACTCCTCGGTCTCTTGGGGATCGACGTCGGGAAGCTGGCGCTTGAACTCGTCGAAGACCTCGTGCATTCCCATCCCTATGACCTCAGTGTACCGGCGTGAGGCACGGTGATTGCTCCGCACCTCTCGAGAACGGAGGTGCCTTTCGAAATGTGCATGAATTGCGGATGCGGACAACCGAACGAACGTCACAAGCCGACCGACATCACCCTCGATGACCTCAAGGCCGCGGCGAAGGGCAACGACATCGAAGTCGAAGAGGCCGCGGACAACATTCACAACTCCGCGCGCGACCTGAAGCAAGCGGGCAAGATCAACTAGCGCTCGCGTCTGCCACACTCATGTGGCATGCCTGAAGAGCCGC
>JANMWW010000377.1:0-13970 GCA_031394155.1 Chloroflexota bacterium
GCCGCGCGGTGTGATGGCGCTCCCCGAGACGATGCGGCCGTCATTTGTGGCCGGCCATTCGCTCGGTGAGTTCACCGCTCTCGTCATCGCCGGCGTCCTTCCATTTGGGGATGCGCTTCGCCTGGTGGCCGCTCGCGGCAAACTTGCCGCGACACGCGGTGCGCAGGGCTCGATGGCCGCGATCCTCGGCATGAGCGCGGCGGACGTCGAGAACGTGATCCGCCGCGCGATCCCCGAAGAAGGACGCGTCGTCGTGGCGAACGACAACGGGCCGGCGCAGGTCACCATTGCGGGCGACAAGGCGGGGATCCTTCTTGTCACCACGGCGCTGACCGCCGGTGGCGCGAAGAAGATCGTGCCGCTGCGCATTTCGGCTCCGTTCCACTTCCCGGCGATGAGTCGCATCGGCGAGGACCTTCGGACATTCATGTCGACGCTAAGTTTCCGGGAGCCGGTCGTTCCGATCATCGCCAACATCAGTGGCCTTCCGCATCCGAACGTCGGAGCCATCCCCGACGCGCTGGTCCGGCACCTGTCCCAGCGGGTCGAGTGGCTCAAGTCCGTGCGCTTCATGGTGGAGCGCGGGACATCGACGTTCGTCGAATTCGGCGGCGGCCCGGTGGTCAATGGCCTGGTCAAGCGCATCGCGGACGTGAAGCTCGTGAACATCACCGACAACCCGTCGCTCATGAAGGCCATCGAGGCCCTTCGCGCGAAGACGTCGGCCGCGACCGCGACATGACCCGTCGCGTCGTCATCACGGGCATCGGCATGGTCACGCCCCTCGGGCCGGATGTCGCGTCCAACTGGGACGCGCTCGTCCACGGTCGCAGCGGCATCACTCGCATCACGAAGTTCGACCCGTCGCCCTATGAGTCGCAGATCGCCGGCCAGATCCCGGACTTCGACGCGACCAAGTACATGGACCGCAAGGAAGCGCGCCGTACCGATCGCTTCACGCACCTTGGCGTGGCCGCGGCGTCACAGGCATTGAAGGACGCGAAGCTCGACACAATCTCCGATCCGGAGCGCGTCGGCACCGCGATCGGCACTGGTGTCGGTGGCCTTGAGACGCTGATCGAGCAGGTCGTCCTCATGGAACAGCGGGGCCCGAGCCGGCTGTCGCCGTTCCTCGTTCCGATGCTCATGGCCAACGCCGCGTCAGCGCAGGTTTCGATGCAGTTCGGCCTCAAGGGCCCGAGCCTCACCCACGTGTCCGCCTGCGCATCGAGCTCGCACGCGATCGGCGAGTCCGGCGAGATCATCCGGCGCGGTCAGGCCGACATCATGGTCACGGGTGGATCCGAGGCGGCGGTGCTGCCGCTCGCGATCGGAGCGTTCTCGAACATGCATGCCATGAGTCGCCGCAACGACGACCCGCAGGGGGCGTCGCGCCCATTCGACAAGGACCGTGACGGATTCGTGCTCTCCGAGGGCGCGGCTGTCGTGATCCTCGAGGAGCGCGAGCACGCGCTGAAGCGCGGGGCGCAGATATACGGCGAGCTCGTTGGATATGGCGCGACGGCGGACGCGTATCACATCACCTCGCCCGCACCCGAGGGCGAGGGCAACGCGCGCTCGATGCGTATGGCGCTCAAGCAGGCCGGCCTCGCGCCGACGGCCATCGACTACATCAACGCGCACGGCACCTCGACGCAGCCGAACGACCGCGAGGAGACCGGCGCGATCAAGCAGGTCTTTGGCGAGCACGCCTACAAGCTGATGGTCTCCTCCACGAAGTCGATGAGTGGCCACCTTCTTGGCGCCGCCGGTGCGTTCGAGGCGATCGCCTGCCTCCTGGCGCTCAAAGAAGGCTGCATCCCGCCAACGATCAACTACACGACGCCCGAACCGGCGCTCGACCTCGACTACGTACCCAACACGGCGAGGGCGAAGGCCATCAAGACGGCGTTGTCGAACTCGATGGGCTTCGGCGGCCACAACGCCTCATTGATCTTCACGCGCGACTGAGGAGGGGAGAGCCCGCTCACGGGCTCGGACCGACGAAGGAGCGCAGTACGCAGTACAAGGCCTAAGCCGGACGTCGCGCGACCGGGCATCATGAGGTCATGAGCAGTCTCAAAGGGCGCACCGCGCTCATTACGGGCGCCAGCCGCGGCATCGGCCGCGCGACCGCCCAACGTCTCGCGCGAGACGGCGCGCGCATCGCGGTGAACTACAAGGGAAACGCCGAAGCCGCGGAGGAGACGAAGCGTCTGGTGGAAGCGGCAGGCGCCACTGCGCTCCTCCTTCAGGGCGACGTGTCGGTCGAGGCCGACGCCGACCGCGTGATCAAAGAGGCGGTCGCGTTCGGCGAAGGCAAGCTGGACATCCTGGTGAACAACGCCGGCACGACGCGCGACGACTTGCTCATTCGGATGACCACGGAGGCGTGGGACACGGTCCTCGACCTCAATCTGCGAGGAGCGTTCCTCGTCACGCGCGCGGCGATGCGTCCGATGATGAAGGCGCGCTTCGGTCGCGTGGTGAACGTGTCATCGGTGGCCGGCGTCTCGGGGAACGCGGGGCAGGCGAACTACGCGTCGGCCAAGGCGGGGCTCATCGGCTTCACGAAGACCGTCGCGCGGGAGATGGCAAGTCGCAACATCACCTGCAACGCGGTCGCGCCGGGCTTCGTCCCGACGGACCTGACCAACTCGCTCCTCGGTCAGATGGAGCAGACGATCCTCAAGCAGATCCCACTCGGTCGCTTCGGCACGGTAGACGACATCGCGAACGCGATCGCGTTCCTCGTCTCGGAGGACGCGGCCTACATCACCGGCCAGGTGTTGCAGATCGACGGAGGCATGGTCACCTAGTGGCGCCTCGCCGCCTGCTGCTGGTCGGTGTCGTCGCCCTCGTCACGTTCACCCTGGATCGCATGACCAAGATGTGGGTCGAGCAGAGCGTGCCGCTGTTCACCGCGCGCCCGGTCGTCGGCGACTACGTGCGCATCGTGCATACGCAGAACAGCGGTGCGGCGTTCGGCCTCCTGCCCGAGCGCACCACGCTGCTTTCGATACTCTCGGTGCTCGCGGTCCTCGCGATCCTCTATTACTACCGCCAGATCGCGAGCAACTCGCCGCTCATTGCCGCGACCCTCGGGATGCAGCTGGGCGGCGCGTTCGGCAACCTCGTGGACCGTGTGGGCCAGGGATTCGTCGTCGACTTCATCGACGTTGGGATCCCGGGCGGTATCCGCTTCTGGGCATTTAACGTGGCGGACTCGTCGATCGTCCTCGGCATCTTCTTCGTCACGTTCCTGCTGTGGCAGGAGGAGCGAAAAACAACGGCAAGCGACGTGCGGGTTCGCCGCGAGGAGCAAGTCCATCAACCGTGAGCGTGTCTCCCGACCGAAGGACGGAGATTGAGCACGGAAGGCGGCGAAGCCGCCGCGCAGAGGATCGCCCTCGTGGCCGATGAAAGCGGAGTGCGCGCGGACAAATTCCTGGCGGAGCACAGCCTGATCTCGCGCAGCGCGATGCAGCGCCTCACGCGGGGTGGTCACCTTCGTGTGGACGGCGAGGTCGTGACGGATCCGTCGCACAAGCTGCGCGCGGGACAGAACATCGTCGTGGACATCCCGGCGGCCGAGCCGGACGCGGTCCTCCGCGCCGAGGACATCGCCATCGACATCCTGTATGAGGACGACGATGTCGTCGTGGTGAACAATCCCGCCGGACTCGTCGTGCACCCGGCGCACGGACACAAGACCGGGACGCTCGTGAACGCGATGCTCGGTCGGATCGAATCGCGCACGGGTCGTGAGGCTGGCCGGCCGGGCATCGTGCATCGCCTCGATAAGGACACCAGCGGCGTGATGATCGTCGCCAAGAACGACGTGGCACAGCTCGCGCTCGGCCGGCAACTGCAGGCCCAGCGCTTCGCGAAGGAGTACCTCGCGCTGGTGTGGGGCGACCCCGGCGACACCGACGTGGTGATCGAAGCGCCGCTCCAGCGCGACGCCGAAGATCGCCGGCGGATGGTGGTCCGCGCGGGCGGCCGCGACGCGGTCACGCGCTTCACCCGCATCGCGGCATGGGGAAGCACCCCGGGCGGGGCGCGGGCCGGGAACACCGAGCGCCTGTCCCTCCTGCATGTCCGGCCGGTCACTGGGCGCACTCATCAGATCCGCGTTCACCTCGCGTACGGCCAGTTCCCTATCGTTGGCGACCCGGTGTATGGACGGCGCGGCGACGACAGTCGACTTGGGCGGCAGTTCCTTCACGCCTGGCGCTTGACCGTGCGGCTGCCGCATGCCGGCGAGAAAACGTTCACCGCGCCGCTCGCCGACGACCTGCGCGCGTACCTCGGAGCGCTCGGCGCGCCGGTGAAGCGCGCGCCACTCATGGACACGGTGCTCGCAGCGTGAGCGCGATCGACGGGAAGGGGCTCCTCGTGATCCTCTCGGCGCCGTCTGGCGCGGGCAAGGACGCGGTGCTCGAGCGGCTCGTCAAACGTCTCGACGACGCGGTCGTGTATGTCACCGCGACGAGCCGCAAGCCGCGCCCGGGAGAGATCCCCGGCACGCATTACTACTTCTACTCGCCTGAGAAATTCCGCGAGGAGATCGAGCAGGGGAACTTTCTGGAGTGGTCGATGGTCCACGGAGAATTCAAAGGAGTGCGGCGCGACGTCCTCGGCGAGACGCTGCGTGGTCACAAGATCGTCATCGTCAAGCCCGATCCGCAAGGAATGCGGAAGATCAAGTCGCAGCTGCCGGAGGCGCTGACCGTATTCATCATGCCGCCGTCGGTCGAAGCGCTCCATAAGCGGCTCACGCTGCGCGGCACCGAGACGCCGGAGCAGTTGCAGGTGCGACTGCGCAACGCGGAGATCGAGATGGCCGCGGCGCCGGAGTACGACTACGTCGTGGTAAATGAGGATGGGATGATCGACGAGACCGTGGATCAGATCGCCGACATCATCCGCAAGGAAAGCAAGAAGCCCCGGCATTACGACCTCTAAGGTGCTGCGGACAGCTCAAGTCGCGGTGTTCGCCGGCATCCGCGGCCCCGCACGCACGTTCACCTACGGCGTCCCCGCTGGCCTCGCCCTTGTCCCCGGCCATCTCGTGCGCGTCGGTTTCGGACCGCGCTCGGTCGCCGGGGTCGTCACCGCGCTCGACGTTCCGTATGAGGGGACGCTCCGCACGATCGACGCGCTCGTGCATCCGCTGCCGCTGCTGCGCCCGCACCAGCTCGCGCTCGCGGAGTGGATCGCTCATGAGTACCGCTGTGGCGTCGCCGACGCGGTGCGCGCGATGCTCCCGCCGGCCCTCGCGGCGCGCGCACGCAGCTCGTTGCCCGCTGCGAAGGGGGAGCGTAAGGAATCGCTGTTCGCGTTGACGCCCGAAGGACACGGGGCGCTCGAGAGCGCACAGAAGATCGGCGCGCGCCAGCTTGCCACCCTCCGCGCGCTCGCGCTTGGCGCACGCAGCGGACGTGAGCTCGCGGAGGCCGGTGGCTCGGCGGAAGCCGCACGTGCTCTCGCGAAAAGGGGGCTCGCGAGCGAGGGGGTCCGAGCGATCCGCCGCGTCCCCGGCGAGTTCGCGCTCGGCGAGGACGACGCGGTGAAGGATGCCGAGGCGACCACGGGCCAAGCCGGTGCGCTCGCTGCGATCATCGGTCGGCTCGGTCACGGTGATCCGTTCCTGCTCCACGGCGTCACCGCGAGCGGAAAGACCGAGGTGTACCTGCGCTCCGCGACCGAGGCGCTGGCGCGGGGTCTTGGCGTGATCGTGCTCGTCCCCGAGATCGCATTGACCGCACAGGTCGTGGCGCGCTTCGTCGCGCGCTTCGGCGACCGCGTCGCGCTGCTGCACTCGGCGCTCTCTGCCGGCGAGCGGTACGACTTATGGCTGCGCTTGCTCGACGGCGTCGCCGACGTGGTCGTGGGCTCGCGCTCGGCACTGTTCGCACCGCTCGAGCGCCCTGGGCTGGTCGTCGTCGATGAAGAACAGGAGCCCTCCTATAAACAGGAGAGCGCACCCCGGTACCACGCGGTCGATACCGCGCTCGCGCTCGGGCGCCTCGCGGACGCGGTCGTCGTGCTCGGGAGTGCAACGCCTCGCGTGACGACATTCCATGCGGCCACGACCGGCGCGATGAAGCTGCTCCCGCTCCCCGTACGCGTGAACGACCTCGCGCTGCCGAAGACGACCATCGTCGATCTGCGCCTGGAGCTGCGCGCGGGGAATCGCGGCACTCTGTCGCGGGCGCTCAAGCTCGCACTGGAGCGCGCGGTCGAGAAGGGCGACCAGGCCATCCTGTATCTCAACCGCCGTGGCTTCGCCACGATCGTGCTCTGCCGCGACTGCGGCTACGTCGTGCCATGCCCGGCGTGCGACATCCCCTTTGCCTATCACCTCGACGGCTCACTGGTCTGCCATCGCTGCGGCCGGAAAGCGACGCCGCCCGAGGTCTGCCCGCAGTGTGGTGGGCGCCGCATCCGCCATCTCGGCGTCGGCACACAGCGCGTCGAAGAGGAGGTCCGCGCGGCCGTGCCAAAGGCGCCGCTCATCCGCATGGATCGCGACGCCGTCCGGCTGAAGGGTGCGCACGCCGCGCTGTTCGAGAAGATGCGCAGCGGGCGCGCGCAGGTGATCGTCGGCACGCAGATGGTCGCGAAGGGCTTCGACCTGCCGGGCGTCTCGCTCGTCGGCGTCGTGAACGCGGACACGGTCCTAAACCTGCCCGACTTCACCTCGGCCGAGCGGACCTTCCAGCTGCTGACGCAGGTGCTCGGCCGATCGGGTCGCGGCAGCGCCGGCGGCCACGGCATCCTGCAGACGTATCTCCCGGATCACTACGCGATCCGCGCCGCGGCCGCGCATGACTTCGCATCCTTCGCGGAAGCGGAGCTCGCCGGACGCGCGCGGTTCGGGTACCCCCCGTTCGGACGGCTTGCACTGCTGCAGACGCAGGCGAAGCGGCTCGAGACGGTGATGAAGCGCGCTGAGTCGTTGGTGACGGCGCTGCGTGCCGCCAGCGGCCCGGACGCTGAGGTCTTCGGACCTGCGCCCGCGTTCGCAGCGAAACGCGGCGGCGCGTTCAGGATGCAGGTCATCCTTCGCGGCGCAGATCCACTCGCGGTATTGGACCGCGTCGAACCCGGCGCGGAGTGGACGGTGGACGTGGACCCGGTGACACTTCTCGGGTGACCGAAGACACCGAACAAGAGCCCGAGCCGCCGCGGCTGCGCGTCGCGAAAGGCTCCCCCTGGTTCATCGACGCGGGCAAGCGCGCGAGGTGGTCCGACCCGGCGTTCGTGGCGAAGAACGCCGTGGACATACGGCAGATCGGCGATCCCGTTCTGCATGCCCCCGCGAAGAAACCGCGCATCTCGCGCGCCGAGATGGAGACGCTGGTGTCCCGGATGTTCGCGTCGATGGTCGCCGCCCGTGGGATCGGCATCGCCGCTCCGCAGATCGGCGTGCCGCTGAAGGTCGCGATCATGGATGTGGACGAAGCGGGCATCGTCGCGATCGAGCCGGAGCTCGAATGGACGAGCGCGGAGGTCGAGGAGACATCCGAAGGATGTCTGTCGGTGCGCGGTCTGTATGGCATGCTCGAGCGGCCGCTCGCGGCGCGTCTGGTGGCGGAGGACATCACCGGAAAGCGGTTCACCGCCGAGGGCGAGGACTTCGGCGCGCAGTGCCTCATCCATGAGACCGAGCACCTCGCAGGCGTTCTCTACGTGGATCGACTTCGCTCGCGCGCGGACCTGCGTACCGTCGAATCCGACGAGGAGGATGGCGAGCGAGAAACGGCGTGATGCCGCGGGTAGGGAGGTCCGCGTGACATCGAGAGTGATCTTTCTCGGCACGCCGGCCTTCGCGGTGCCGGCGCTCGATGCGCTCGCGCGGCTCCACGACGCGGGCGTGATCAACTTCGTCGCGGTGGTCACGCAACCCGATCGCCCAGCCAACCGCGGCCGCGTCACCGCGCCGCCGGTGAAGGATCGAGCCGAGATGCTGAGCGTTCGCGTGTTACAGCCGCCGAAGCTGACGCGCGCTGCGGTCGACGAGATCGTCGCGCTCCTGCCGGAGGCGCTGGTGTGGGCCGCGTACGGAAATCTCATTCCACGTTCGCTCATCGATGCCGCACAGGGGCGCGCCGTGAACGTGCACGCGTCACTGCTCCCGCGTTGGCGCGGAGCGGCGCCGATCGCGCGCGCGCTCCTGGCGGGTGACAGCGAGACGGGTGTCACGCTGATGGAGGGCACGCCCGAGCTCGACGCCGGCCCGATCCTCATCCAAGAGCGGACGCCGATCGGAGAGAGCGAGACCGCGGGCGAGCTGACCGTGCGACTCGCCGGGATGGGCGCGCGGCTGCTGGAGCGCGAGCTGCCGCGATACCTGAGCGGTGAGCTGCGCGGGAAGCCACAGGATCCTCAGCGCGTGTCGCTGGCCGCGAAGCTCACGACAGCCGACGGGCTCATCGATTGGACCCGCCCGTCGGAGGAGATCGCGCGGCTCGTTCGCGGCACATCCCCTGATCCCGGCGCGCACACAGCGCTCAACGGGCAGCGCCTCGTTATCACGCGCGCGACGGTCGCGGGCGGCGCGCCGAGCAACAACGGCACCGTCGCGATACGCAACGGAGTGCCGCACGTCGCAGGCGGCGCGGGCTGGCTGCGCCTCGATGAAGTTCGGCCCGCGGCGAAGCGCACGATGAGCGGCGCGGACTGGGCTCGCGGCGTTCGCGGTCTCGAAGGGGCGCGCGTCCCGAGCTGAGCGGCTGTCGCTAGGCTGGAGCGATGAGCACCGATCTTCCTGATTCGCTAGCGAAGAACATCGAGCAGTGGACCAAGAACAACGAGGAAGCCCTCGATGCGCGGGCGCCGAAGGCGTGGGCGCGCGAATCGGTGACCTGGGGCGTCTTCGGGATCCGCGAGGAGGATCTCGGCTCTCCGCTCGGTGACGTGCGGGGTCTCGACATCGTGGAGCTCGGCTGCGGCACCGCGTACCAGTCGGCCATCCTCGCGAAGCTGGGCGCGCGGCCGGTCGCCGTCGACCCGACACCCGCACAGCTTGCGACCGCGAGACGGATGCAGACGGAGACCGGCATCACGTTCCCGTTGGTCGAGGCGCCCGGCGAGCGCGTGCCGCTGCCCGATGCGTCGTTCGACCTTGCGCTGTCTGAGTACGGCGCGTCGCTGTGGGCGGTGCCCGAGCGCTGGGTGGCCGAGGCCGCACGCCTGCTGCGGCCCGGCGGTCGTCTTGTGTTCATGACCAACTCGGACATCTCGGTGATCTGCTCGCCGGACCTCGGCGACATCGGCGAAACGCTGCAACGCCCGCTCGCGGGGATGTATCGCAGCGAATGGCCGGACGAGGTCGGCGTCGAGTACCACCTCTCGCACGGTGCCTGGATCGATCTGCTCCACGCGAACGGGTTCGAGGTCGAGCGCCTCATCGACGTCTACGCGGATCCTGACTCAGTGCGGCACGACTACTACGGTTATGTGAGCGTCGAGTGGGCGCGGAAGTGGCCGGCGGAGGAGATCTGGACAGCGCGCAAGCGCTAGCCCGGTACGCTCGACTGATGAAGGTCCCTGCTCCCATCGTGATCGACCCGCGTCCGGCCATCACCGATATCGATGAGCCCGCGCTCGGCCTGTGGTTGCGCGAGCGCGGTCAGCCGGGTTATCGCGCCAAGCAGATACGCCGCCAGATCGCGCGCGGGACCGCGACGGATTGGGACGGCATCACCGACCTCCCGGTCGTCCTGCGGGACGCGCTGGCTCGTGCGTTCCGCTGGAGCTCCGTCGAGCCCGTGCACGAGATCGAGAGCGCGGACAACGAGACCCGCAAGGTTCTGCTGCGGCTCCACGACGGGCACCACATCGAGTCGGTGCTCATGCCGCATCACGGTGCGCGGAACTCCGTCTGCTTTTCGACGCAGGCCGGCTGCCCGATGGCCTGCGCGTTCTGCGCCACGGGGGAAATGGGCCTCATCCGCAATCTCACCGTTGGCGAGATCGTCGACCAGATCCGCCACTGGCAGCGCGAGCTCATCGCGCGCGGCGAGCGCGTGTCGCACGTCGTCGCGATGGGGATGGGCGAGCCGCTCGCGAATCTCGATGCGACCGTCGCAGCGGTGCGCATGCTCATCGACCCGCAGCTCTTCGGGATCAGTCCGCGTCGCGTAACGATCTCCACGGTCGGTGTCGTGCCTGCGATGGACGAGCTCGCTGCGCTCGATCTGCCGATGAACCTCGCGGTCTCGCTCCACGCGCCGAACGACGAGATCCGCTCGCAGATCGTGCCGCTGAACAAACGTTGGAAGATCGACGAGGTGCTCGCGGCGTCAAGTCGCTACGTCACGCGAACAAGACGGCGCGTCACGTTTGAGTACGTGTTGCTGTCAGGCGTGAACGACGCGGAGGCGCACGCGCAGGAGCTGGCCGCGAGGATCGAGGCGCTCGGCCCCACCGGCGACTATCACGTGAACCTCATCCCGGTGAATCCCGGCCCCGGCGGCTTCAAGAGACCGCCGGCCGATCGGATGGAGCGTTTCGCGGAAGTGCTGCAGGACCGCGGGATCGCCGCGACGCTGCGGATCAGCAAGGGGCAGGACATCGCCGCGGGGTGTGGTCAGCTGAAAGTGCCTGAGGGAAGGGCCGCGGGGGCGACGGCGAGCTAGCGGGCGGCCTTCGCCTTTTCGCGCTTCTTCGCCATGCGGGCGTCCTTTGTCTGTGTACGACGGCAGCGCGAGCACACCAGCAGCTTGTCGCCCTTCACGAGCGTGACGTGGAGGTTCGCGTCGAAACGACGGCGCGTATGCACCTTCGAGTGACTCACGTTGGATCCGAATGCGGCGGACTTTCCGCAGATCGCGCAGGCGCGTGGCATCAGCGGCAACTCCTCGGGGGGACTGAAAGTGAATGGTACAGTCGCGCGCATCGCGACGCAATGCGACGGCACGACTCTGCTCCGCGTCCTCGAGGCCGCTGCCGACCGTCTTGAACGCGGAGCCGACGAGGTGAACGCGCTCAACGTGTATCCCGTCCCCGACGGTGACACCGGCACGAACATGCTCCACACGGTACGGTCCGCGCTGAAGCACGCGCGCGCCGCGGAGCCGACGCTCTCTGCGATCAGTGCCGCCGCCGCGCACGGCGCGCTCATGGGTGCTCGCGGCAACAGCGGCGTGATCCTGTCGCAGGTCATTCGCGGTCTGAAGGAAGGCCTGGCCGACGCAAAGACGCTCGGCCCCGACGAGCTGCGCAAGATCGTGACTTTCGCACGGACGCACGCACACGACGCGGTCACAGTGCCTGCGCCTGGGACGATGCTGACCGTCACCGCGGCGATCGCGGATGTTGCTGCGGAGACCAAGGACGACATCGAGGGGATGTTCGAACGGATCCTCTCGGCGGCGGACGACGCCGTGAAGCGGACGCAGAACGAGAACCCGACCAATAAGGCCGCCGGAGTCGTAGACGCCGGCGCTAGGGGCCTCTTCTTCTTGCTTGAGGGCGTGCATCACGCGATTTCGGCGCGCCCGGCGAGGTCGAGGGAGGCCGCGCGCGGCGACGTTGCCTCGGGCGGGGCCCATGCTTCTCCTCGCGTCCAGAGGATCGCTGCGGACAACGCGCGTGAGTCTCCGCTCGTCGAAGCATCGGGCCCCTTCCTCGACCTCGCCGCGCGCGCCAGGGGCTCGCACTCTCAAGCGGAAGGCGTCGCGTCCTGGAAGGGCGCGTATGACGTGCAGTTCTTGGTCGAGCATCCGACGCGCGAGCTAAGCGCCGTGCGCAAGGAGATGGAAGAGTTCGGCGCAGACTGCGTCATCGTCGTCGGTGACGATGAGGTCATGAAGGTGCACGTGCACACGCTTCACCCGGATCAGATCGTGCGCATCGGTCTCAGCGCGGGACGGATCGCGGACGTCGTGGTCGAGGATCTCGATGCGATGACGGCCGAGCACGAGCGTGCGACTGGCATCGTCGTCGATCCACCCAAGCCGACCAGCGACATCGGCGTCTTGGCCATCGTTCCGGGTGCCGGGTTCGCGAGCGTCGCGATCTCCCTCGGCGCTACTCCGCTTCGCGGCGGGGCCACGATGAATCCATCGACCGAAGAGATCCTCGCGGGCATCCGCGAGGCGAATGCGCGTCACGTCATCGTGCTGCCGAACGACAAGAACGTGATCCTCGCGGCGCAAGCAGCCGCGAAGCTCGCGGAACACGAGGTGACCGTGATCCCCACGCGCAACATCGGACAGGGCATGGCCGCGCTCGTCGCCTTCGACCCGGGCAAGGCCGCCGCAACGGTCGCAGAGGAGATGCGCGAGGTGTCGGAGCGCGCGCACGGCATCGAGGTGACCCGCGCGATCCGCACGACGACGATCGATGGGCAACAGGTGCGTGAAGGCGAGGCGATCGCGCTGGTCGATGGGCGACTCGTGGCCCACGGCGACGACGACGTCGTCGTGCTCGTCGAAGCGGCCAAGCGACTCTCCGACACGGACGTGTTCACGCTCTATAGCGGCGCCGATGTGGATGCGTCGCGCGTCGAATACGCGGCGCAGCGTCTTCGCGCGTCGTGCCCGCGCGCGTCCGTCGAGGTCGTGGCCGGCGGGCAAGCGCACTACCCCTTCATCGTCACCGCTGAGTAGTCGCGCAGCGTCCGCCAGCTCACCGCGCACAGCGCCTGAGGCACCATTGCGGTGATGCGAACCGGTACGTCCGCACCCAGCACCACGCGGCGTCATCCTTCGTCGTCCCTCGACCTTCCGGTGACGGCGCTGCCGGGCGTCGGCGACGGCGCCGAGAAGCTGCTCGAGCGTCTCGAGATACGGACGATCGGGCACCTGCTCTGGCACCTGCCCCGGACGTACCTCGATTACTCGAAGTTCACCCCGTTGCGTCACGTCCGGGCTGAGCAGGAGCAGACCGTCGAAGCGATCCTCGGCAAGATCGGCCAGCGGCGTACGGCCCGCGGCCAGGTCATGACCGAGGTCGAGCTCGTCGATCCGGCGGACCGCGCGCCGACGCATGTGAAGGCAACATGGTTCGGGCGCCAGTTCATAAAGGAGCGGTTCCCGGAGGGCCAGCTCGTGCGGCTCTCGGGCAAGGTGAAGTTCTTCGGACGGTCGCTGCAGTTCTCGAATCCGAAGATCGAGCCGGCGGTCGCAGAGCCGGTGCACACGGGTCGCATCGTGCCGGTCTACCGGCTCACCGAGGGATTGAAGGAGGGCGTGCTCCGTCGCTGGCTGCATACGGCGGTCGAAGGAGGACCTAAGAGATCGCCGGTTGTCGATGAGGTGGTCGAATCGCTGCCTGACGACATCCGTGAGCGCCGCAAGCTCGTGGGCATCCGCACCGCGCTGCGACAGATCCACTTTCCCGATTCGCACGAGGAGAACCGCGCTGCGCGGCGCCGTCTGGCATTCGATGAGCTGTTCGTCCTTCAGCTCGCGCTCGGGCAGCGTCGCGCGCGGTGGACGAAGGACGCGAAGGCACTCGCGCTGACGGTCAGAGATGCGGAGCTCGCGCTATGGATCGCTGCGCTCCCGTTCTCCTTGACCACTGCGCAGACGCGCTCGCTTGCCGAGATCCGGGCGGACCTGGGCACGCGCGTTCCGATGTCGCGACTTCTCGAAGGAGACGTCGGCTCGGGCAAGACGATCGTCGCCGCGCTCGCCGCGCGGATCGCCGTTGTCTCGGGCGCGCAGGCAGCTCTCATGGCACCGACCGAGCTCCTCGCCGATCAGCACTATCGCTCGCTCGCGACCGTCTTCGGCTCGTCCGGACCGCGCGTGGCGCTATTGACCTCGAGCGTGACGGGGGTCGCCCGTCAGCAGACGCTCGATGCGCTCGCCTCCGGCGAGCTCGACGTCATCGTCGGGACGCACGCTCTGGTCGAGGAGGGCGTTGCGTTCAAGAAGCTCGCCCTTGCGATCGTCGACGAGCAGCACCGTTTCGGCGTGAGGCAGCGCGCGACCTTCCGCGACAAGGGCCTG
>JANMWW010000009.1:0-5710 GCA_031394155.1 Chloroflexota bacterium
CACCCACGCGATGCCGATGCGCCGCAAGAGGCCGCTGGTGATGAAGCTCTGTATCGCGAGGGCCACCAGGGAAGAGCTCGTGTAGACCGAGGCGTAGAGCTGGCTGAAGAGGTCCTCGCGCCCGACGTCCGTGGCCGTTGCGGCTGCGGCTGACGATGCGTCAAGGCCGAGCAGATACAGGAAGTTCGCGAATTGCATGAGGAAATACCAGAAGAAGACGCCCACACCGAACGTGCGCAGGAGCGGATCCGACGCGACCGTGCGGTAGCCGTCGACCGACTCGCGGATCGTCGCGCCGATGCCCTCAGGCCGATGCTTGTCTTCGACCTTGCCGCTCCGCCCTTCTGGAAGGCGGCGGTAGAGCATCAACGCGATGAAACACACGGCGAATCCGACGGCCTGCGCACCAATGAAGTTCTCGGCGTGGATGATCGGCGCGATCCCCGCCCCGACGAAGCCGCCCAGGATCTTCCCGACCAGGACCGATCCGGCGAAGAACGGGAACATGCGCTTCGACTGCTCGGCGTCGTACAGGTTACCGGCGTAGACCCAGAACAGGATGTAGATCGTTTCCTTGACGCCGTGCGCGAAGACGTACGAGATCGGCTGCACGATGTTGCCGATGACGTTGGTCGTGATTGCGTACTGGAGCGCGACCGAGAAGATCGTCACGGCCGCGACATACACCAGGAGCATCGTTCGCCGGCGCATCCGGTCGATGAAGAAGAAGATCAGCGCCGAGACCGCGAGCATCGCGATCGGCGTGATGATGTACATGAACGGCACGTTCTGGACGCCGTAGCGCTTCACGAAGAGCGCGTCGGCGCCGAGCTTTCCGACCCAGTCTGCGCCGACCATGACAGTGAGAAGGAAGTACAGGAAGAGCGCGAGGCCCCACTCCCCGTGTCGCAGAGGGAGGGCGTCGCGGAGAAGCCTTCTCATCGAATCAAGTATGGCGGGAGATACGGAGCGGCGACCGCGTTAGGACGCGGTTTTGGATGAGCGCGTGCGGCCGAGACGGCAACCGGAGTCAACGAGGTCGAGCGCGAGCCAGTCGTCACCGATCTTCGTCTGGAAGCCGTAGGGCCACGGCGTTCCCGCGTCGATCGCGGCGACGACCTCATTCGGCACACCGACGACCACCCACGCGACGGAGCGCGCCTCGGGATCGACGATCGGCGCGTGTCCCTTGTCACCGGGTGCGAGCGGGATGCACAGGCGCGTCTCGATGACGTTCTCGTGCTCGTCGATCACGCGCACCGCGACCGGGAGCAGATCCGCTGTGCCGCCTTCGAGCTGCATCCAGTGGCGATCGCCGTCCGCATGCACGCAGAATCGGAAGGGCACCTTGTGAAGAAGGCGCGGAGCTGTGAAGGCTTCGGGAATGTTGAACGGGCTCGGCGTCGCAAGATGAGCGCGGTCCATCGGCGCGACCGCCAGTGCCCCGACCGCTGGCGTTCCGGCCGCCGGTGCGATCGCGAGGTTGGTCCAAGGAACGATCGCGCGGATCGCATCGACGATCCTTTCCGCGGCCGTGTGCAACGCGGCTCGATCGCCGAGGGTGCTCGCTCCGTACTGGAGCTCCAGCGTCGCGCGACCGACCTCGCCGAGCGGCAGCATGAATTCGACGTAACGCGCGTATTCCTCCGCGGCGGCATCGAAGTCCCCGCCGTGCGCGAGGGTCGCGGCGAGGCGGCGGTGTGATGCGAGATCGATCGGGTCCATTGCGACCGCGGACCAGAGGAGGGCGAGCGCGGCCACGCGGTTGCCGGCCTGGATCATCGCGGCGGCGCCTTCCTTCAGCGCTTCGAGATCAGCCTGATTCGGCCCCGGCGGCGGAAGGAGCGGGAGTTGCAGGACCGCGGGCGCGTTGCGCTCGAGCGGGCGGTACGTCAGGCCCGGCGGCGTGGGGTCGGTGGCGCGCCGGAAGCCCGGCGGACGCGTTTCGCTCATGCGCGGAAGTGTCGTCCGGCTATACAGGACCGGCGTCCCCCGAAGGGGGGAAGACCGCTCCCCCCGAAGCATGGTTTAAGCGCGGGAGCCCGCTATTCCAGCGTGGCGGCGTGCACCGACGTCACGTACGGCATGTACTGCGCGATGCGATCCCATGACTTGCCCTCATCCAGGCTCGCGTAGATATCGCCATTCGCGGTACCGAAGTACACGCCGACATTGTCGAAGAGATCGGTGTGCATGCCCTCGCGCAGCGATTCGAGCGGCGCGCCCTTCGGCAGGCCGGCGTCGTGACGCGTCCACGTGGCGCCGCGATCGCTCGTCTTGTAGACCCCGATGCCCGGCTGAAGCGCGGTGCGCTTCATGCCGTCGAGCGGGATGCACCACGCGGTCTTTGGATCCTGCGGATGGATCGCGGCCGAGAAGCCGAAATCCGACGGAAGGCCCGGTGTGCGGAACGTCCACGTGGTCTCACCGGGATCGCGCCAGTACACCTCTTGATGCACGCGCATGAAGCGCACCCCGCTGACCTTGGGGTGGGCGAGCAGCTTGTGGATGCAGCCCATGACGTCGGGTCGATCCTCAGGTCCGCCCTTCTGCTGATTGTCTTGCTCCCACGACGCGCCGCCGTCCTTTGACGTGTACACACCGCCGACGCTGATGCCCACCTGCATGAAGCTCGGATCGACCGCATCGATCGCGATCGAGTGCAAGCCCATGCCACCGAAGCCCGGGACCCACTTCGCGCGCGAGGGCTGATCGTCGAGCGCCTCGTTGAGCGTCCAGGTCTCGCCGCGGTCCTCGCTCTTGAACAAGCCCGCGGGCTCGACGCCGGCCCAGATCACGTTCGGCGTCTTCGCATGACCCGGCTCGATGTGCCACGTCTGGTAGAAAGTGCGATCCGATCCTGCGGGGAACGACGGATTCTTGCCGACCGTCCAGGTCTTGCCGAGATCGCGACTGTGCTCGATGCGCGATCCGCCCCAGGTCGAGTTGATCGCGGCGTACATCGACTGGTCGCGCGGATCGAACGACGCGTGATGGATCGGCGCCGGAGCGCCGTGCGGACCCTCGACCGACCACTTCTTCCGGTCCGTGCTGCGCATCGTGAAGAGACCCTTCTTCGTACCGACCAGGAGCGCCACTGATTTCCCCATCGCGTTCCCCTCCTTAGTTCGTTCCGCCCGACAACGCCGGAATGATGTGTACGACATCGCCGTCACACAGTGCCGCGTCCTCCCAGCCCAGGAGGCGCGCATCCTCGTCGTTCACGAAGACCGCGAGGTGCGGCCGAAGCTTGCCGTGCTCGTCGCGCAGTCGCTCTTTCAGTGAGGGATGCGCGAGCGTGAGGCCCTCGAGCGCCTGACGGAGCGTAGCCGCATCGATGCGCACCTCGCGGGCACCGCCAGCGAACGCGCGCCACGCGCCGTGGAGAAGGATCTTCACCTCAGAACGACGAGCCGCCGGGGCCGTATTCGACACCTGCCAAGCCTACGAGAGCCGCCGTTGGAGCAGCGTCCGCTCGGCCGGGTTCGCGGTGAGGTCGAGGGCGCGCTGGTCGGCGGCGCGCGCGTCCGCCGTGCGACCGAGCTCGCGCAGGCAGCTCGGCGCGCGTCGCGTGGAACAGGTGTGGCTACTGGCTTCTTTTCCATCCTCCGGGCGGGACGCTCCCTCGCTCGAGCTGGAGAAGCACGCGCTTCGCCTCGAGGCCACCGGCATACCCGCCCAGGCTGCCGTCGCTCGCCAGGATGCGGTGACACGGCACGACGATCGGGATCGGGTTCGAGCCCAGGGCCTGGCCTGCGGCGCGCGAGGCTTTTTCGCTGCCGGCCTTCGCCGCGACCTTCGCGTACGTGCTCACGTCCCCGAATGCGACCCGCGCGGTCGCTCCGAGGATGCGTCGCTGGAACGCCGTGAGGGGAGAGAGGTCGACGGCAACATCGAACGACTTCCGCTTTCCCGCGAAGTACTGGTCGAGCTCGCGCGCGACTGGATCTGCGCGGCGCGCGTCGGGGAGCACGCCCGGCCCATAGGTGCGGACGATGCGCGCAAGCTCGCCGTGCGACGGCTCCGCTCCGTAGTGGATCGCGAGCACGCCCTTTGGACCAACAGCGATCCAGAGCGGGCCGAGCGGCGAGTCGATGACGCGATAGCCCACGGTCTCGAGGCCGTCGCGCCGCGCGCGCTGCAAGAGACGTTCGCGCGAATCACTCACAAGCTCGATCACTTCATTGCCTCCCGCACTTTCTTCATCGCCTCGGCCACGCGCGATCGCGCGGCCTCTTCGCTGCACTCGAGCGCGCGCGCGACGTCGGCGTAGTCGAGCCCTTCGACCTTGCGCAGCACGAACGCCGCGCGCTGTCCCGCGGGCAGCACCTTCACCGCCGCGGTGAGGTCCGCGAGCGATACGCCGTCGCGCTCGGGCGCGGCGAGCTGCAGATCCGTGACATCAGACAGACGCGCAAGCCGTTTTGCCTTCCTCGCACGATCGATCACCTTGTTGGTCGCGATGCGATAGAGCCATGCGCGCTCTTGCCCGCGACGCGGCGGCGGCCAGCCGTTGAACGCCGCGAGGAAGGTCTCCTGGTACACGTCGTCGGCGTCGTCCCGGTCGCCGGTGAGCCGCAGCGCGTACGCGAAGATCTCGCGCTCGTGGCGCTCCAGCAACTCACCGAAGGTCGAGATCTCTGTCATGCGCTCACGTATTGAACGCTGACACCCCCGTCGTTGTGGGACCGGGTAGAGTGCGATCCGTGGATGGGAGGCGCGCCGCGGTGACGCTATTGCTCACGCTGGTCGTCTCCTGTGGTGGCGCCACGCCCACTTCGAACACGGGTGCGGGGGCTTCGGCCGGCGCGACGAGCGCCGCGACCCAGGCCGGCGCAGCCACAGGCACGTCGTCGGGAGCGACCGGAGCGACCGCAGCGGCGGGCGCGCCTCAGCCGGGACTCGGCTCTCTGCTGACGTCGTCCAAGACCCAGGAATACAAGGTCACCTACAAGGTCACGGCGACGGGCACGGGTGCCGAGGCGCTATCCGGCAACCAGACCTGGTACTTCAAGCCGCCGCGCTCCCGTTTCGACTTCACGACCAACATGGGCGGGACGTTGACGACGATCTCGATGTTCACGCTCCCCGAGGGTTCGTACATGTGCTTCGCGCTGGCGGGTCAGACACAGTGCCTCGGCGCACCGCCAACCGGCTCGCCGCTCGACCAGAACCCAGCGGCCGCGGTCCAACGCCAGATGATCGACAACCCGAGCGCCTTCGGTGCGACGTTCACCGGTGCGAAGACGATCGCGGGTCAGTCGGGCCTCTGCTACGACGTCAAAGCGACGGCCGGCGCCTTCACCGCGGGCACGTTCTGCTACACGAAGGACGGCATCCAGCTCCTGTCCGCGTTCACGGCGCAGGGCCTGACGCTCTCCACAGAGGCGACGAACCTGTCCGTGACCGTGCCGGACTCGGACTTCACGCTCCCCGCCAAGCCGCTCGGCTACTAGCGCAACTAGTCGCCGCTCCGCGACCGCTTTAGCCTCCGTGGCGTGGCGCGCTGGGATCTGCACACCCACTACTACCCGCAGGAGTACTTCCGCTTGATCGAAGAGAGCGGCGGCGCGTTCTCCTTCGGCCGCAGCCCCACGGGCCAGACGATCATCCGCTTCAACGGCGCGCGCTTCTTCGGGATCACACCGCCGATGACCGATCCGAACAAGCGTCTCGAGGACATGGATCGCGTCGGCATCGACGTCGAGGT
>JANMWW010000021.1:0-6085 GCA_031394155.1 Chloroflexota bacterium
CTTGACGTGGCCGAGCGGCGCGCCGTTCATGGCGGTCGGAGGCGCAAGCGCCGTGCCGCCTACTCGCGCAGGCTCGCGCCGCGAATTCGTTCCGGCGCGCTGTAAACGTTGAAGCGCTCTCCGCGCAGGAATCCGACGAGCGTGAGGCCAAAGCGGAGCGCGGTCGCGACGGAAAGGCTCGACGGCGCGCCGACGGCGATGAGCATCGGGATGCCGGCGGCGACGGCCTTCTGCACCAGCTCATACCCCGCGCGCCCGCTCACCGCGAGCAGGGAGTTCGTCAATGGGACGCGGCCGTCCAGCACGGCCCGGCCCACGACCTTGTCGACGGCGTTGTGGCGGCCGACGTCTTCGCGCAGGGTCACAAGCACGCCTTCGGCGGTGAACAGCCCGGCAGCATGGAGGCCGCCGGTCTTCTCGAACAGACGCTGCTGCTCTCGCAGGCGATCGGCGAGGGGCGGCAGTACCGCGGGGTCGATGACCGGCCCTGCCGCGAGCGGCGCGTGATCGTGCGCCAGGTCTTCCAGCGTCGTCGCCCCGCACACGCCACAGGCGGAGCTCGAGAGAAAAGATCGCTTCGGCCGCCGCGCCGCGGTGCCGCGCAGGCGGACATCGACCGCGTTCGATTCGAGCAGATCCGACTCGACCGCGAGCGACTCCTCGGACTCATGGGCTTCCGCGGAGATGCGCAGCGATGCGACATCGCCGAGGCCCGTGATGACACGTTCCGCGTGAAGGAGCCCGATCGCGAGCTCGATGTCGTTCCCTGGCGTGCGCATGATCACCGAGAGCGGCTCGCCGTCAAGCAGCAGCTGGAGCGGCTCCTCGGCCGCGATCTCGTCGACGGTCTCGCTCCACGCGCCGGCCTCGTAGCGGCCGATGTGCACCGGACGAGAGGACGCTCGCGCCACGACTGCGATGTTAGGCGCGCAGCCACGCGACGAATGCGTCGTAGTCGGCGGGCGTGTCGAGGTCCGCGAGCTCTAGGGTGGCAAGGCCCACCCTCGCGAGCTGGGGCTCGTCGACGAAGAACGTATCGAGCTCGTCGAGCATCTCCGTCGCGCGCCGCGCGCCGCGATCGAGATAGGCGCCGATCTTCGTCGCCGCGGTGCGCGAGTACGCCGCGCAGGTCGGCTGCGCGCGCCCGTCGGCGAGAGGCACGGCCGCATCGTGGCCGGCGCTGAGTTCGATGAGGAGCGCCGCGAGGCGCGCGCTCGCGCGTGGCATGTCGCAGGCGATGACGAACGCCCGCGGCATGCGCGACTCGAGCAGTCCAGCCTCGATGCCTGCGAGCGGACCCGCGTCGGCGCGACGATCCGGTGCTTCGCGCGCTCCCGCCGGTGCGACCGCTCCGGCGACGATGGTTTCGGCGAACTCAGGCCCGAGCCGCTGCACGATCCACTCGAGGAGCGTCACGCCGGCCACGGGAAGAGCGGCCTTGGCGCGGCCCATCCGCGTCGAGCGTCCACCCGCGAGGATGACGAGCGACGCGTCGTGGGTCAGGTGTAGGTCTGCGGTGCGTGCCGCCACTGCATCCACGCGTCGGCGTCGTGCGAGGTGAAGACGCGCTGAAGGTCATCGTTCACCAGCCTGCCGATGAGCGCGAGCGAGTCTTTCGCCGCGGACTGGTCCATCGCCGGGATCTCGCCGCGCTGCAGGTTCTCACGCGTGAACGCGGCGTCGCCAGTGAGGACGACGCGACCGGTGTCCGGGAGATCGACGATGAGGGACTGGTGGCCTGGCGCGTGTCCCGGGGTCGGGACGACCTCGATCCCCTTTGCGACGCGCGAGCGCCCGGTAGCCGGCACGTAGGTGAGCTCCGGAATATCCCAGTAGACGCCCGGGAAGTTCGGCTTGCCCTTGGCGTATGCGAGGTGGTCGGCCTGCACGATGAAGGTCGCCTTCGGGAACGCGCCGTTGTTGCCGGCGTGGTCGAAATGCAGATGGCTATTCACTACGACGCTGATGTCGTCCGGCTTGACGCCGAGTGCGCCAAGGCGCGCCACGACCGCGTCGGCGTGCTCCATGACGACCGTCATCGTCGGTTGCGGGCCGAACGTTGCGTCCGGGCGGTCGGCGTGTACCGGATGCAGGCCCGTGTCGAAGAGGATGTTGCCTTCCGGCGTTCGAAGCAGCGCGGACCAGACCGGTGCAAGGACCTTCTCGTCACGCATGGGTGATTCGAGCCACGGCATGAAAGCCGAGCGGACGATGTCCACCCCGCCCGTGCGGAACAGAATGAGCTCGATCATGTGTTCAGCACATGACGACCAGATCAGGAGGGGCCATGACTGAACTGTCGCACGTTCACCTGCCGCGGGACGATGACGATGTCCGCACGCCCGAGCTTGTCCAGCACCGCGAGCTCGCTCCTGAGCAATGGACCCGGTTTGAGGGATACATGAACGAGATCTTCACGGCGTTCGGGCTGAGCACCGACACGCCCGGCACCCGTGAGACGCCGCGCCGTTTCGTGCGCGCTCTGTTCGACGCGACAGAGGGGTACGAGGGCGATCCCAAGCTGCTCACGGCCTTCCCCACCGAATGCAAGGGCGGCAAGAGCTGCGAGATCAACCAGATCGTCGAGGGGCCCATCCCGTTCTTCGCGCTCTGCGAGCATCACGCCTTTCCCTTTTACGGCAACGCCTACGTGGGGTACATCGCGCACGAACAGATCATCGGCATCAGCAAGCTCACGCGATTGGTGCGCGTGTGGGCGCGGCGCTTCACCGTGCAGGAACGGATGGGCGACGAGATCGCCGACACGCTCGAGGCTCTCGTGAAGGCGCACGGCGTTGGCGTCCACATCGAAGCACACCATCTCTGCACGCAGATGCGTGGCGTCCGCGAGCTACATCCGAAGACGCGGACCGCTGTCTGGCGCGGGGAGTACGCCAACAACCCCGACCTCCGCAGCGAGTTCTTCCAGCTGACCGGCACGCGCTCGGGCTAACGATGCTCGAGACGCTTTTCGATCAGAGCGCGGGCCAGATCGTGCCCCTTCCGAAGTCACTCGAAGCGCTGTACGGGGGTCCGTTTCGCCTCCCCGAGCGCGTGGTGTTCGCGAACTTCGTCAGCACGATCGACGGCATCGTGTCGTTCAACGTCCCCGGGCAGGATCAGGCAAAACAGGTGAGCCGCGGGTACGCCGGCGATCGATTCATGCTGGCGCTGCTCCGAGGGGTGGCCGACGCCGTCATCGTGGGCGCGGGGACGCTTCGCAAGGAGCGCGGCAGCATCTGGACCGCTGAGGCCGTCTACCCACAGAACGCCGTGGACTTCGCCAGCGTGCGCGCTGCGCTCGGCCGACCGCCGCGACCGCTGACGATCATCGTCACGGCCAGCGGCGACGTCGACCTCGCGGCGCCGGTGTTCACGGATGGGGGGCCGGTGATCATCGCGACGACGAGCGCGGGTGCCGCGCGTCTCGGGAAGAGACCGCCGCACGTGCAGGTCCGCGTCCTCGCCGAGGCCGCGCCGATACGAAGCGCGGACCTCGTGCGACTCGCCGTCGGTGAGTCCGGTGGCGCGCGCATCCTGACCGAGGGCGGCCCAAGTCTCTTCGGAGCTTTCCTCGCGGACCACGCCGTCGACGAGCTCTTTCTCACGATCGCCCCGCAGATCGCGGGCCGCTCGCGCGACGCGCGCCGAACCGGCCTGGTGGAAGCGGCCGCGTTCCTCCCGGATGACGCCCCGCGCGCGACGCTGAGCAGCGTCAAGCGATCCGAGGACTTCCTCTTCACGCGGTTCGCGTTCGGCGGTTAGAGCGCCCGGACTTCGACGTAGCCCGAATCGTTCACGCGCGTCTCGAACCGCGGCTCACCGAACGTCGCGGGTCCGCCCTTCGCTTCGCCATCTTTGACGCAGAAGCGCGACGCGTGCCAGGGGCACTCGATCTCGCAGCGATCAGTGCCGACCCATGTGCCTTCGTTCAACGGTCCGCCGGCGTGCGTGCAGGTGTTGCCCATCGCGTAGATCTTCTCGTCGAGCCTGACGATGAAGATGTCCATGCCCGATTTGGCCTTCGCGACCACGGGCTTCCGGTCTTCGAGGCTCTTGCCAGACACTTCGAGGCGCTCCCACTTGGCCGGGGCCGAGCTCCAGGCTTGCCGGTTCACCTCGGTGCCATATCCGAACACCATCTCGCCACCGAGGTACGACGACACGATCATCACGAGCCAACCGAAGGTCGAGACGACGATCGCGGTCGTCCGCGCGTCGAGTCCCCCGTTCAGCCTCACGACGAGAGACAGCACGAACGAGATCGTCGCGACGACCATGAGGAGGCCATGCAGCATCCCCGTGCGCCGCTCTTCGCCGTAGGTCTCGTTCCAGTCGGTGAGACCGGAGAGGATCGACACCAGAGATGTGATGAATGCGCCGATGAGAAGGAAATCGGCGGCTCGCAGTAGGCCCGGCTCTTTGGTGACGAGGTACAAGACGTCCATCGCGAACATCGCCGTGTAGCCGCCGATCGTCAGGTCGGTGACCGCCGGATGCAGCGGATGGTGAAGTGGCCAGGTTCCGTGCAGCGCGCTCTTGAGCGGCCGCGTACCGGGGATCCTGTAGAGGCCGCCGACGATGGCGCCGAAGAAGTTCGCGAACGGGTCGAGCCACTTGGCGTTCTTGACCAGACCATGCGCCGCGACGTTGCGTGGAGCGCTCATGTGCGCAGATTGGAGCACAACGCTGGCCTGAGAGTGACGAACGCTTGGTGAGTCGCCCGCTGCTAGTGGATGCAGACGCCCATTTAGTCCTTGAGCAGCTCCTCGACGGCGGCGTACGGATCGATTTCGCGCTCCGCGACCCGCGCGACCGCCAGAGCAACACGATCATCGCCGACGCGGTCTCGCAGACGGCGAACCAGCGCCTCACGCAGCAGATCTTCGACCTCGACCCGCGCAGCGTCACGCCGCCGGCGCTCGCGCTCGCCGTTCTCAGTCGCCCAGACACGATGCTTCTCGATCGCCTGGAGGAGCTGCGGCACGTTCTCGCCAGTGGCGGCGACGGTCCGAATGATCGGCGGCTTCCACGACGTCCGAAGCTTGCCCAGCGACAGCATCTGCGCGAGATCGCGGGCCGTCTCGTCCGCACCGGGCCGATCCGCCTTGTTCACGACGAGCACGTCCGCGATCTCGAGCACGCCGGCCTTGATCGCCTGAATGTCGTCGCCGAGGCCAGGCACGGTCACGAGCACGACGGTGTCGACGACCCGAATGACCTCGACCTCTTCCTGGCCGACGCCAACGGTCTCGACGAGCACGACTCCGTAGCCGATCGCATCGAGAACGTTCACCACTCGCGAGGTCGAGCGCGCGAGGCCACCGGAGTGGCCGCGGCTCGCCATGCTGCGGATGAAGAGGCCCTCGTCGAGGAAGCGCTCGCTCATGCGGATACGGTCGCCGAGGAGCGCACCGCCGCTGAAGGGCGAGGACGGATCCACGGCGACCACCGCGACACGGTCTCCCTGCTCGCGGTATTCGCCGGCGAGGCGATTCACGAGCGTGCTCTTCCCACCGCCTGGCGGGCCGGTGACGCCGATGACGCGCGCCTTCCCGGTCAGGGGGTACAGCTCGCGAAGCGCATCGGCCGCGCCGGGCTCGTCGTTCTCGACGACCGACAGCAGACGCGCCGTGGCGTGCGTGTCGCCCTCGCGCGCCTTCGCGACCAGACCCGCGCCGCGCTCGGTCACTCGGGGAAAAGGGCCCCGGTCACGCGGTCGCGGACTGCACGAGGTCGCGGGCGATGACGATGCGCTGCACCTCGCTGGTGCCCTCGCCGATCTCCATGAGGCGCGCGTCGCGCAGATGCCGCTCGACGGGATAGTCGCGCAGGTAGCCGTAGCCGCCGAGCACTTGAAGGCTGTCGTTCGCGGCGCGGCTCGCGGCCTCCGACGCGTAGAGCTTGCCCTTCGACGCGGCCGCGCCGAAGGGACGACCGAGGTCGGCGAGCGCTGCGGCGCGATGGAGCAGCAGGCGCGCCGCGTCCAGCTCGGTGCGCGCCTTCGCGAGCTTCCACTGGATCATTTCGAACTCCGCGATCGGCTTGCCGAACTGCTTGCGTTCCTTCGAGTACCCCGTCGCGG
>JANMWW010000026.1:0-2105 GCA_031394155.1 Chloroflexota bacterium
CCTTCGACCTGCACTCCGGTGGCGAGGACCATCTCTTCCCGCATCACGAGTGCGAGATCGCGCAGTCGGAAGCCGCGACCGGAAAGCCGTTCGTGCGCTACTGGATGCACACGCATTTCCTCCGGCAGGACAGCGCCAAGATGGCCAAGTCGGCCGGCGAGTTCCTCCGCCTCTCGCACCTCGAGGAGCGCGGGTTCGACCCGCTGGCGTTCCGCCTCCTCGCGCTCGGCACGTCCTATCGCAAGGGCCTCGACTTCACGTGGGACGGGCTCGACTCCGCCCAGCGGCGCCTCGAGAAGTGGCGCGGCGTGATCGGCGAGGCGTGGCAGTCCACCGGCGGCAAGGCGGCACAAGCTGACGCGAGCGATCCGATCCGAGCCGCGTTCGCGGCCGCGATCGCGGACGACTTCAACACCGCCGCCGCGCTCGCGCAGGCGGAGGCGGCGATCGGGCACGCCGCGACGGGCGACGACGCGACAAAGCGCCGCGCGCTCGGGCTGCTGTTCGACATGGACCGCGTGCTCGGGCTGTCGCTTCGCGAGCGCGCCGAGTCGGCCGCGGATCTGCCCGCTGCGGCGAAGGCGCTGCTCGTGGAACGCGAGACCGCGCGCGCGAAAAAGGACTTCAAACGATCCGACGAGCTCCGCGATGAACTCCTCAAGAGATTCGGCATCCGCGTCAAGGACACAAAGGACGGACAGCGCTGGGAGCGCGACGACCGCAAAGGAGCATGACCATGGAAGAGTCACAAGAAGACCGCGGCGGGAACGAGGGGAACGGCGCGGAAGCGCAGCCCTCGCGTCCGGCGAACGAAGGCGCTGCGCCGAACGCACCGATGCAGGGAGCACCCGGCGGCGGGCCACGCCCGTTCGTCCCGGCTGGTGACTTCAACCGCAGCCGCCGGCGCGGCCGCCGCGGTCGCGGTGGTGTCGCACCCGCGCGCTTCGGCACTGTTCCGCCGCGCGGTCCGATGGCCCCACGTGGCCCGATCGCCCCACGTGCTCCGATGGCGCCGCGCGACGACGAAGAGTCCTCGCAGGCGCGCGAGCTCGCCGCATACGAGCGTCGCCAGCAGCAGCAGCGCCGACCGGCGGGTCCGTGGCGCGGCCCGGGTTGGGTCGCTGGTGCGCGCCCTGCGGCGCCGCCGACCGGCGGAGGATTCCGCACGCCGGGCACGGGCTTTCGCAGCGGCGGCGCGTTCCGCGGTCCGAGCGCGGGCCGACCACCGATGTCCGGTATGCGCCGGCCGCGTCCGGGCACCGGCGCGCAGTACACCGAGCAGATCCGCCGCGCGACCTCCGGCCCGCGCTCCGGTGCGGCGCCGTCGCATGAGGCGGGGGAGCCGATCGCCGGTCCGCACGCGGTGATCGAGGCGATCCGCGCGGGGCGCGCGATCAAGCGCCTCTCGATATCGAATGAGCGCGGCACGCAGACCGGCCCGGTGAACGAGCTCATTCAGGAGGCGCAGAACCGCGGCATCTTCATCCGCTACGTCGATCCGATGGAGATCTCGCGCATCTCGCCGATCGAAAGTCACCAGGGCGTCGTCGCGATCGCCGAGGGAAAGCCGGGCGTCGAGCTCGACGAATTCCTCGAGCATCTCGACGGGTTGAACGAGCCAGCGCTCGTGCTGGTCATCGACTCGCTGCAGGACCCGCAGAACTTCGGCGTCCTCCTCCGTTCCGCGGAAGGCACCGGTGTCGACGGCGTCGTCATCCCGAAGCATCGCGCTGTCGGTCTCACCCCTGCCGTCGCGAAGACCTCAGCCGGCGCGAGCGAGCATCTGATGATCGCCGAGGTCGCGAACCTGCGGCAGGCGATCGACGCGATCAAGGAGAAGGGCATCTGGGTCGTCGCCACCGACGAGTCCGGCGATCTGCTCTACGACGAGGTCGATTACCGCGGGCCGACCGCGCTCGTCATCGGCGGTGAGGCCGAGGGCATCCGCCGGCTCGTGCTCGAAGGGTGCGATCAGGTCGTGCGTATACCGATGGAAGGTTCGATCGAGTCGCTGAACGCGGCCGCCGCCGGCACGGTGATGCTTTATGAAGCGCTGCGGCAGCGCCGCCGCAACGTGCCCCCGTCCGATACGCAGACGCCGCGAC
>JANMWW010000059.1:0-10632 GCA_031394155.1 Chloroflexota bacterium
TCTTCGACAGCTCGCCTCGCGACACCGGCTTTTCGGCGACGAACAGCACGGCCTCGATCGAGCTCGCGAGCGGACTTCTCATGCGGGCGCGTCGGTCATCGACGTGGGCCGCTCCTTCTTCTTGATCACGATGTCCGTGAAGAGCTCGTTTTGCTCGAGGTCGATCACGATCCGGCGGTACAGGTCGAGCAGTGAGATGAACGTTACGACAGCCCATCCCAGCGTGGGGGCCGGACCGAGCAGCTCGCTGAACGTGATCTCGCCGCGCTCGTTCACGATGAGCTCGATCTCGTTCGTGCGGTCTTCGACCGAATACCGCTCCGCGGGCGCCATCCGATCTTCCTCGCGCACGCGCGAGGCGAGAGCCAGCACACGCGTCCACGCGGCCGCGAGCGCGGTGACCTCGCCGCCGCGCGGCGGCAGGTCGGGTGCGCTCCCGCCCTCGCGATGGAACGCTCGCTCGCCGCTGCGAAGCCGATCGCCGAGCTGGCCGGCGCGCTCGCGGACGACGGCGTATTCGATGAGGCGCGCTCGCAGCTCTTCCTCGCTCTCGAGCTCGTCTTCCTCGACAAGCGGAGCGAGCGATGGCAGGAGGCTGCGGGCTTTGAGGAGCACGAGGCGTGACGCGAGCGCGAGGAACGACGCGACCTCATCGGCGGGCAGCACGTCGAGCGCGCGCACGCGCGTCAGGTACACATCCGCGAGATCGCCCAGGCGCACGGTGAGGATGTCGAGCTTCTTCTCCTCGACCAGCTCGAGCAGAAGCTCGAGCGGACCGTCGAAGCCTTCGACCGTGACGTTCGGCCCTTCGTGACCGAGCATCAGGGCATCGCCTCGCGATCGGCTCGCGCGAGCATGCGCTCGTCAACGTCGCGAGCGGGCTCGTGGTGGCGCGCGATGAGCCGGACCACGCGCTCCGAGCGACCCTCGGTACGGGCGAGCTCTGCTCCACGTCGCGCGTGATCGAGATAGAGCGCGAACGTGCCGTCGCCGCGGGCGTACCGGCGGCGGACAGCGGGCGCGAACGTCTCGAGCAGCACGCCCGCGACGCGATGCCACAGTCGCGTGCCCTGCGGCTTCGCGCGGTCGTGCAGCGTCCCGGCCAGGACAAGCTCGTCGTCGGCGCCGAGAGAGCGAAGGATGTCCGCGGTGCGTTCGGCGTGACGCTCATCGCCTCGCGCCACCGCGAGGTAGCGCCACGTCTGCACCACTCGGTCGATCACGCTCACCCCACCAGAAACCGCGCGATCGCGAGGGCCGGACTGAACACCAGCGAGCTCAGGATCTGCGGCGCCGCGAGGAGGATCAGCAGCAGCAGGAACGGCCCGTACTGCTGATACGTGCGCCAGGAATATTGCTGGCGCGGCGGGAGCAGACCGTACACGACGTTCGCGCCATCGAGCGGCGGGATCGGGACAAGGTTGAAGATCGCGAGCACGCAGTTCCAGATCACGATGGCCCCGAGGATCGACTCGTACGTGCCGCCCAGAGCGCCGGCAGTTCCGAACCGCAGCGGGATCGCACAAAGCCCGGCCAGCGCGAAATTCGCGAGAGGACCGGCGATGGCGACGAGCGTGACGCCGAACGCGGAGCGCAGCCGCGACTCATTGAACGGAACGGGCTTGCCGTAGCCGAAACCCGCGAGCACGAGCAGCAGGGTGCCGAACGGGTCGAGGTGCGCCATCGGGTTGAGGCTCAGACGACCCAGCAGGCGCGCGGTGTCGTCACCGAGTCGATGGGCTGCGTACGCGTGCATGAACTCATGGACCGTGATGCCGAGGATGATCGCGATGACGAACGCGACGAAGCCCACCGGATCCTGCGAGGCGCGCTGCACCGGTGACACAAGTGATCCTCGGACGAACGCGTACAGCAGCAGGATCAGCCCAAAGAGAAGCATCGGATTCATTCCGCCCGGCCCGCCGATACCGCGTCGAGCGCCCATCACTGCCCGACCAGTCTATTTGTTAGGAGGCGGCTGAAATGCGCGGCTAGCGAACCGCGATGCGTCCAAGGAAGAGACGCCGGCGCGGCACGCGGGTCGGGCTCCACTGGAATGACGCTCGGACCTCTTCGATCGCGCTGGCATCACCGGGCTTCCCCGCGACGTGGACGTCCGCGATTGGCTGTCCGCGTTCGACGCGATCACCGACCTTCGCGTGCAGGACGACGCCGGTGCGGTGATCGATCGGGTCGCCCTTCTTCTCGCGTCCGGCACCGAGGTGAACGGATGCGAGACCGATGCCTTCGGCATTCACGCGGCGCACATATCCCGTTCGCGGTGCACGCAGCGTCTCGACCCGCGGCGCGCGAGGCAGTCGAGATGGGTCCATGACCATGCGCACGTCGCCGCCCTGGCACTCCACGAGCTGCTTGAGCTTCGCGAGCCCGCCGCCTCCGGCCAGTGCCGCTTCGACGAGCCGTCGCGCGGCTGCTGCCGTCTTCGCGCGCCGGCCAAGCACGAGCATCTCGGCCGCGGACACGAGCGCGAGCTCGGTCAGATCTGCCGGACCCTTGCCGCTGAGCGTGGCGATGGCCTCGGCGACCTCGAGCGCGTTGCCGACGGCGCGGCCGAGCGGCTGCTCCATGTCGGTGAGCTCGCAGACCACCGCGAGCCCGTGCGCCACGCCGATCGCGACCATGGCTCGCGCCAGCGCGGTCGCCATGCGCTTGTCCTTCATGAACGCGCCGCTCCCGACCTTCACGTCCAGCACCACGGCGTGCGCGCCCGCGGCGATCTTTTTCGACATGATGCTCGACGCGATCAGCGGGATCGACGATACGGTCCCCGTCGCGTCGCGCAGCGCGTACAGCAAGCCGTCCGCAGGAGCGAGGTCCTTTGTCTGCCCCGTCACGACGATGCCGATCCGTCCGAGTTGCTCGATGAATTCCGACGAGGACAGGTCGACGCGGTAGCCCGCGATCGACTCGAGCTTGTCCAGCGTCCCCCCGGAAAAGCCCAGGCCGCGTCCGCTCATCTTCGCGACCGGCAATCCGCAGGCCGCAACGAGCGGCGCGACGACGAGCGTGGCCTTGTCCCCGACGCCGCCGGTGGAGTGCTTGTCGACGACTCGGCCGAACCGCGAGAGATCGAGCTGTTCGCCTGAATTGACCATGCTCGCGGTGAGCGCGGCCGTTTCCTTCGCATCCATGCCGCGCCACACGATCGCCATGAGCAGCGCGGCCATCTGGTAGTCCGGGATCTCGCCCTTCACATAGCTCCGGACGAGAAAGTCGATCTCGGCCGCGGACAGCGTGCCGCCATCGCGCTTGCGCTCGATGAGATCGAGGGCGCGCATCAGAGCTTCTTGACGACGCCCTTCACGACGTTGCCCAGACGCTTCCCCGCCCTGTCAGCGACGGCGAGCACTTCCTCATGCGTGACGTGGTCGACCAGGCCAAGCAGCCCGGTGGCCATGTCGGTCACCGTCGCGATCGCGAGGATGCGCATGCCCATGTGTCTCGCGACGAGGACCTCGGGCACCGTGCTCATGCCGACCGCGTCCGCGCCCCAACGCCGGAGCATCCGCAGCTCGGCCGGTGTCTCATAGTTCGGTCCCGCGACCGCGACGTAGACACCCTCGCGCAGATCGCCGTCGACCGAGTGCGCCAGCTTCCGCAGCTCCGCGGTGTACGTGCCCACCATGTCGGGAAAGCGCGGCCCGAGGGAGTCGTCGTTCGCTCCGCGCAGGGGATTCACCGCCATGAAGTTGATGTGGTCGTCGATCACCATGAGGTCCCCCGCCGTGTACGTCGGGTTGAGCCCGCCGCACGCGTTCGTCAGGATGACGGTCTCGATCCCCATGGCCTTGAAGACCCGGATCGGGAACACGACCTCTTGGATGTCGTACCCCTCGTAGTAATGCAGGCGGCCCTTCATCACCGCGACGGTCTTCCCCTCGAGCGCGCCGATCACGAGCTGCCCGGCGTGACCCGGCGCGGTGCTCCGCTGCCAACCGGGGATCTTCTCGTAGGGGATGCGGTCCGCGCCCTGCACGTCGTCGGCGAGCGCACCGAGGCCGCTGCCCAGGACGATCGCGACCGTGGGCTTCTGCTTCGTGAGCGCGCGGATCGCGGCCACCGCGGCGTTCGTGTCCAGTGTCATTTCTCAGGCTCCTTCAAGATCTTCTGCCGCAGGAGAGATAAGAACGCCCGTGCATGGGCGGTCCGGACCAGCCGCGCCACGGTGCGCGAGCGGGCGACCTCGATGCGATCCCCTGCCTTCACATCATGCTCGACCTGGCCATCGATCGAGAGACGCGCCGGCTCGTCCTGCACGTCCAACGTGATCCGCTGATCGGGATCGAACACGAAGGCGTTCGGGAACGAGAGGTGCGGCGCGATCGGCACGAGCGTGATGTTGAGCGACGTCGGGAGGATGAGCGGCCCACCCACCGAGAACGCGTACGCGGTGCTGCCGGTGGCCGTCGCGGTGATGACGCCGTCGGCCCAGTACTGGATGAGCGGTGCCTCATCGACAGTGACCTGGATGTGGATGGAGCGTACGAGCGCGCCGCGCGCGACCACCACGTCGTTGAGCGCGAGACCGCGCGTGAGCTCCTGGCCGGCCCGGACCAGGCGCGCGTCCAGCATCGTGCGCTCTTCGACCTCGAAGCGGCCCGCGGCGACATCCGCGAACGCCGCTTCGAACTCGGCGGTGGTCGCGATCGTGAGGAAGCCGAGGTGTCCGATGTTCACGCCGAGAAGCGGGACGCCGCGCGGTGCGAGGGCACGCGCCGCGTGGAGCATCGTGCCGTCACCGCCGAACACCGTCGCGATCTCGACACCTTTGAGCAGCTCGTCGCGCACGTCGTCGAGCCCGATCTCGACGACCTCGTGGCCCAGCGAGCGGATGCGCTCCGCAGCCGCTTTCGCCGCGGCGACGGCCTCCGCGAAGTTCGGCCGGACGCACACCGCGACCTTCATGACGACGAACGCTCCGCCGCCGCGCGCAGCTCGTCGGCCGGCAAGGCCGTGCCGCCGCGACGCGCGTGCACGAAGATCTCGCGGTTGCCCTCGCGGCCGGGAAGACGCGATGGCACGACGGCGATCACGGGGACACCCTCAGCGTTCAGCCGTTCGGCGACAGCGACGACGGCATCCACGCGCGGTGCGATCTCGCGAACGATGCCACCGCGCCCGACGGCCTCACGACCCGCTTCGAACTGCGGCTTCACCATCGCGACGACGTCGCCGCCTTCGCGCAGATGCGGGAGTGACGGAGGAAGGACCAGGCGGAGTGAGATGAACGAGACGTCCGCGACGATCAGATCGACGGGCTCCGGTAGCGCGACGCCCTCGCGCGCATTGATGCCCTCCATCACGACGACGCGCGGGTCGTTGCGCAGCTTCCATTCGAGCTGCCCCTTCCCGACGTCGACGGCGTAGATGCGGGTGGCACCGCGCTGAAGCAGGCAATCCGTGAAGCCGCCGGTCGACGATCCGATGTCCAGCGCGACACGGCCGGCGACATCCAAGGCAAGCTCGTCGAGCGCCGCGTCGAGCTTCTCGCCGCCTCGCGACACGAAACGGGGCCCTGCGTCGACGCTCAGCTCGGCGTCCTCGGCCACAGAATCGGCACTGCGACGGACTGGATCGCCGTTGACACGGACCACGCCCGCGAGGATGAGCGCCTGCGCGCGCTCCCGGCTCGGCGCGAGCGAGCGCTTCACCAGCAGCTGATCCAGGCGGACGCGGTGGCTCACGAATCCGGATTCTCCCGCATTTCGCATACTGCGATGGTGCCGAAGCGATTGCCGCGCACGCGGACCCTCAAGGGCGACCACAAGCTCGCGCATTACGACTCCGTCACCGGGGTCGCGGGGGAACCCGCGATGCTGCTGATCCATTCGAGCCTCATGCGCTCGGAGGACTGGGAGAACGTCTTTCCGCGCCTGGGCACGCGCTACCGGACGGTCGCGTACGACCAGCGCGGCCACGGGAAGAGCGAACGCGCTTCCGATTACAGCCTGCGGGCGTTCGCGGACGACGCGATCCACGTGCTGCGCGATCTCATGAAGACCCCGACGGTGGTCATCGGACATTCGCTCGGCGCGCTCGCGGCGCTGGCGGCCGCGGCGGAGACGCCGGACCTCGTCGCAGGACTCGTGCTCGAGGACCCGACGTTGAGCTATGGCGCGCCCTGGTCCGCCGAGACCTACGCGCCCGTTCGCGACGCGCTCGCGGCGAACGAGCCAGTGGCGCTCCGCAAGGCCGTCGACAAGTTCCCTCTCCCCTCACCCGGCCCGCGCGGCGAGCGGACCTACGGCGAGATGCGCGGCTTCTACGCATCGGAGCGCGTGCTCACGTACTTCAAGGATGTCGATCCCGCCTTCATCGACGCGAAGATCGCGGGTGAGGACGCGAAGGATCTCATCGCGGGCTGGCTGGGGAAGGTCGCCGCGCCGACGCTCGTGCTGGCGGGCGAACCACGCCTCGGGTCGAATTTCGACGATGGCGGCGAATGGAAGCTCAAGAAGGGCATCGGCACCAAGGACCTCACGGTGAAGCGCTTCCCGGGGACCGGGCACATCATCCACGGCTATCGCCCGGAGCAGTTCCTCGAGAACATCGAGCCGTTCCTTCGGCGCCTCCGTGCGGCGCCGGTCAGCTAGGGCAACGCCGACCAGCCAGGCCAGGCGCTCATGAGCGGTCCGATGATTTCGCCTGTTTCTGCAGCGCCTCCGCGAGCTGCGTGATGCGCAGGTCGGCGGCGTCGAGCTTCTTCGCGCAGCGCTCGTAAAGCCGCAGGCCCTCTTCGTACAGCTTCACGGCCTGGTCGAGGTCGAGCTCGGGGTCCTCGAGCTGCTCGGCGATCGTTTCGAGACGCTTCAGCGCCTCTTCGATGGTCGGTTCGGTCTCAGGCACCCTTGTCCACCCCTTCCACTATCACGCTCGCGCGTCCGTCACGCATCCGCACGCGCGCATGCTCTCCCGCATGCAGCTCGGCGACGCCCGCGCGGATGCGGCCGTCGATACTTTCGACGATCGCGTATCCGCGGCCGAGCACGTTGAGTGGCGACAGGGCGTCCAGCTGACGTTTCGCGTGCGCGAGCCGCTGGCGCCTCGCCGGCACGAGTCTCGCCATCGCGCGGTCCAGCGAGCGCCGTTCTTCGTCGAGCTGCTGGCGGAGCGCCGCGATCTGGGCCGGCGGTGCGCGCCGCTCGACGCGCCGGTGCGCGGCGACCAGGCGGCGGCGACGCCCATCGAGCGTTTCGCGCACGCGCGATGAGATCCGCCGCAGGAGGCGATCCGCCGATGCCTGGCCGACGCGCGCATCCGGTACCACGAGCTCGGCCGCGGCCGAGGGCGTCGGCGCGCGGACGTCCGCCACGAGATCGCACAGCGTGATGTCCGTCTCGTGTCCCACACCCGAGACGACCGGACGTGCGAAGCGCGCGATCGCGCGCACCAGCGCCTCGTCGTTGAATGCCATCAGCTCCTCGGCCGCGCCGCCGCCACGGGCGATGATCACGACGTCGAGGTCGCGCAGCTGCGCCAGGCCGTCGATCGCGCCGATGAGCGACTCGACCGCCCCACCACCCTGCACGAGCGCGGGTGCAAAGACGAGCTCGACCCGCGGATCGCGGCGCGCGACGACCGTCTGGATGTCGCGCCACACCGCGCCGATCGGGCTCGTGACGACGCCGACGCGCGCTGGCGCGGTGGGCAGCGGGCGCTTGCGCTCGAGCGCGAAGAGGCCCTCCGCGGTGAGGCGTCGCTTGAGCGCCTCCATCCGAAGAAATGCGTCGCCCGCGCCGGCCGGGCGCAGATCGTCGACGCGGATCTGGCAGCGGCCATCGCGGTGGTAAAACTCGACCCACCCGTGCGTCAGTACTTTGGCGCCATCGCGCGGCGTGAGCGCGATCTGCGCCGCCTGCGTCGCGAACAGCACGCACTGCAGCTGACCGACGTTGTCGCGCAGCGTGAAGTAGATGTGGCCGGCGGTCGACGTCCGCGCCTGCACGACCTCGCCCTCGATCCACAGGTCCTTGAACTCGTCGCCCGATTGGATGTGCTCGGCCAGCCGTATCGCAAGCTGACCGACGCGCAGGACGTCTTTAGGCGCGCTCGAGATACTCACCCGTCCGCGTGTCCACCTTGATCCGGTCGCCGGCGTTCACGAACAGCGGCACGAGCACCTTGAGTCCCGACTCGAGCGTCGCGGGCTTCGTCGCGCCTGTGGCGGTGTCGCCCTTGAGGCCAAAGTCGGTCGTGGCCACGGTGATCACGACAGACGCGGGCATGTCCACGCCGATCGCCTCGCCCTCGTACTCGTTGAGGGTGACCTCCATGCCGTCGGTGAGGTAGTTCACGGCGTCGCCGAGCTTCTCGGCGTCGAGCGCGATCTGGTCGTAGGTCTTCGTATCCATGAAGTGGTAGTGATCGCCGTCCTTGTACTGGAATTGCACAACGCGATGATCCATGCGCGCTCGCTGAAAGCGCTCGCCGGCCTGCACCGTCTTCTCGATGAGATCGCCCTTTCGCACGTTCCGCAGCTTCATGCGGACCTGCGCGGATCCGCGGCCCATCTTGATGTGCTGGAACTCGACGATCTGATAGAGCTGCCCATCGATCTCGACGGTGATGCCCCGCTTGATCTCTCCGGTGGAAATCATTTCTTGCTTGTCTCCTCGATGAGCCAGCGCAGGGCGACCTCGTAACCGACGACGCCCATGCCGACGATCTGATTCGCGGTCACGTCCTTGAGATAGCTATGGTGGCGGAACGGCTCGCGCTTCATCACATCGCTGATATGGACCTCGACCACCGGGAACCTGCATCCCGCGATCGCGTCACGCAGCACGACAGAGGTATGCGCGAGGCCGCCGGGATTAATGATGGCACCTTCCGAAGCGGCATGTCCTTGCAGGAAGTCGATCAGCGCGCCCTCATGGTTCGACTGGAACGCCGCGAGCTCAGCGTTGGCCTCCCGCGCGATCGCCCGGCAGCGGTCCACGACCTCGATCAACGTGGTGGACCCGTAGATCTGAGGCTCGCGGGCGCCGAGCGTGTTGAGGTTCGGTCCGTTCACCAGCAGAAAGCGCGTCACCTATCCCTCCACCACGCGCGCGGCCGCGCGTAGCGTGCGGTCCGGAACATCGGTCACCTCGCTGAAGCGGCCGATGCGCCGCGGCAGGATCCAGCGCACCTTGCCTGCACGAACTTTCTTATCGCGCGACAGCAGACTCCACGCGCCACTCGGGATGCGCGCACGGGCGGGCAGCCCCGACTTCGCAAGCATGCGCTCCAGGTCGATGCGGACTCGCTCATCCACCAGATCGAGCTTCTCGGCCAGCGCGCATGCGTAGACCATGCCGATCGCGACCGCCTCCCCATGCGTGGCGCGGTACTGAGTCGCCGCTTCGTAGGCGTGGCCCATGGTGTGGCCGAAATTCAGCAGGCTTCGCAGACCCTGCTCCTTTGGATCCGCGGTCACGACCGAGGCCTTCACTTCCACCGCCAGTGTGACCGACGAAAGGGTCGGACCAACTTCCGCCCGCAAGATGCCTGGGATCGCGCGCTCGACGTGCGCAACCGAGTCGCGGTCGACCAGGAACGCGGTCTTGATCACTTCCGCCAGACCGGAAGCGCGCTGGCGTGAAGGCAGCGTCGCCAGCGTTTCGATGTCCGCCACCACGGCGTCCGGCTGATGGAACGCACCTACGAGATACTTGCCCGCGGCGATGTCGATCGCGGTCTTGCCGCCGATCGATGCGTCGACCATTGCGAGCAAGGTCGTCGGCACTTGCGCAACGCGCACGCCGCGCAGGTAGGTCGCGGCTGCGAACCCCGCAGCGTCGCCGATCGCGCCGCCACCGAGCGCGACCACGCCCCCGTCGCGTCCGATGCCGGCCTCCGCCAGCGACTTCCACAGCGCGGCGACCGCCTCGAGCGACTTGGCGCTCTCGCCCGAGGGTGCGCGGATCGTCGCCGTCTCGAGACCGGCCGCGTCGAGCGACCGCGCTGCACGAGCGGCGAGCCTCGCGCCAACGTTGCGCTCTGTGACAAGCGCGACGCGACCGTTCCAGCCACGATCGCGGAGATACGCGCCGAGCCCGTCGATAAGGCCGGCGCGCACCACGACCGGATACGGCCGCTCGCCGCCGACATCCACGCGCAGCCCTCGCGACGAGGCAAGCCATGTCACGATCGCCTGCGCGACCTCGTGTGCTGACGACCGACCGATGTCGAACGTCACGTCGACATCGGCATATCCCGCGACGCGCTCAGGGTCGGTGAGCGCACGTCGTGCTCGATCGGCCGGCCCGACGTAGCGGTCGCCGTGCGGATCCTGGTTCGGTCGCTTCGCCATCGTCGCGGCGATGCCCCTCGTGACACGTGCGAGCGACCCGCGTAGCCCGACGATGAGCCCAAGCTCGCGCATGCGCTTCCGATTCGCCGGCCGCAGCGGCGTCCCGCCGCCGGTGTCGACGACGATCCATGCCGGCGTCGCCCGCAGCGTGTCGAGCACGCGCGTTTCAAGATCGCGAAAGCGCTCCATCCCGTCTTGCTCGATGGTGTCCTTGTTGGTCCTGCGCGTACGCCGCTCGATCACGCGGTCGATCTCGACCACGCCCGCGGCGAGCTGCTCGGCGAGGGCCGGCGCGACCGTGCTCTTGCCGATGCCCG
>JANMWW010000064.1:0-3894 GCA_031394155.1 Chloroflexota bacterium
CCCGGCCGCAGTGCGACCTGACGCACGACGATCGGGAGATCGCCCGTGGCGTCGGCCGCGCTCTGGTTGATGGCCTGCTCCACCTGTGCGAGCAGCACGCTGGGCAGAGGACCGGCGCTCAGGTTGCGGACATGCAGACCCAGTTTTCCGTTCAGGGGACCGACGGCGACATCGGCCGCGCCCGCGAAGGTGCCGACCGGCGTGACGACGCTTCCGCGCGGGTGCACGCCCGCTTCATCGATCGTGATCGCGAGGTCCTTCACATTGACACCCTGCGCCGCGCCATCGGCGGCGGCCTTCGCGACGGCCTCGGTGAGGTCCTGGTTGGTGACGACGAGGGCGACAGGCTGATTCCTGTTCGCCGCGGCGAACGCCTTGAGCGACGCAGAGCGCTCGTCGAGCGTGCCTGTCGAGAACACGCGCCCTGCCGCCTGCGCGTCGCACTGGCTCGACACCGACTCGCGAGGCTCGAACGCGCCGATGGTCTGCGGTGTCGCGGCGCCAAACGTGAACGCGCTTCGGACGAGATCGTCGACACCGAAGGTACGCGTGAACGTCTGCGTCGCCTCGACAGTCGTGCCCCGCAGCGCGTCGACCTTTCCTGTCACATTCAGCGCCGCCGAGGTCGAGGTCATGATCAGGACATACCGGCCAGCGACTGGCGCGCGGATCGTGATCGTGTTGCCGTCCACGAGACAGCCTGGGATCTCGGCCTTTTTTCCGGCGGAGCCGCAGGTGGCGCCGGTCGGCGAGACCGCTGTGAAGTCGACGTCGCCCAGCACGGTCACACGCAGCACGGGCCCCGGCGGGATCCGCGTCGATGTCGCGGGAGCAGTCTGGCCCTGGCCGATCGTCACCTGCGTGTTCGCGCGGACGATCGTCGATCCGCCCGCGTTCGCAGTGACGAGGAGCTCGCCTTCGTCAGCCGTGAACGTGACGCTGATGGTGCCGTCCGTGGCCTGCGTGACGTTCGTCTCGAACGCCGTGCCGCGCACCGCGGCGGTCGACGTCGGCGTGCGGATCTCGAACTTGGAGTCGGGCGTCTTGAGCTTGGACACCGATGACCAGGTGCGCCCGAGCGTCTGCTCGATCACGAGCTGGATGCCACCGTTATCGAGATGGTTCAGCGTCGTGACCTTCACGACCGAGCCCGTGTCGACCGTGAGGATCGATCCATCGAAGAACGTGAGGACCGCACGGCCGGCGGTCGAGCTCTTCACGAAGTCGCCGGTCGCGAGCAGGTCGCCGTCGAGGGCGGGAGCGAAGTCGGCCGAACCCTTCGCGGCCGTGACGTCGGTGTTGAGGATCGCGAGCGTCGCCGCCACGGATGCCGAGAGGCTGTTCCCGCGCGGGAGATACAGATAGATGGCACCGCCGACGATCGCGAGCAGCAACAGAATGGCGATCCCGCGCATCACTTCTTCACCCCGACCCGCGAGGAGGCTAGCAGAGAAGCGAGCGCTGGCAGAGTCGCATTAAGGTGTCAGGCCGCGACGTCGAGACACGAGCTCCTGGCTACGCACGATTGGTTTTTCTGGGCGGGATTGGTCTTTAGGGGTTGGCTTTGTCGTACTCCTCGCGCGTGACCTCGCCGATCCACATGTCATGCCAAGTGCCGCTGATGAAGAAGTGGTCCTTGCGAACGCCGATGGTGCGGTAACCGTTCTTCTCGAGCGCGCGACGGCTCGCGACGTTCCCGACGAACACCTCCGTCATGAGCTTGTGCAGGTTCAGCTCGCGGAACGCGTAACGGGTGCGCAGCCGCATCGCCTCGGATGCGATGCCCTTGCCCCACTTGTCCTTCGCGCCGATGAGGATCCCGGTCGTCGCGTGCGCGTTCTGCCAGTCGATCTCATGGATGCCGGTCGCACCAACTGCCTCGCCGTCCGCCTCGATGATCCAGAGCACGGTGTCTTTCGCCTCGCCGACGCGCTTGAAGAAATCGACCTCTTGGTAGAGTGCCGCGCCGGTACGGCGACCGAGGAAGCGAGTGACCTCCATGTCCGCGATCCATGGCAGGAAGCGCGGCGGATCGCTGTCGTCCGCAGGACGCAGCGTGACGTGGTGACCCTCGAGGACGGGACCGAACATTGGACGTAGATTAGCCAAATGGAGTTGCGCTTCCTCGGGGCGGCCACGACGGTGACCGGCTCGCAGTTTCTGCTCACGACGAAGCAGGCGAAGGTGCTCGTCGATTGCGGGATGTTCCAGGGAAACCCGCACGAGGTCGACCACAACCGGGTCGCGCCGGCTTACGACCCGGCATCGATCGACGCGCTCCTTTTGACGCACGCGCATCTCGACCACTGCGGGCTGATCCCGCTCATCGCCAAGCTCGGTCTGCGCGCCCCCATCTTCGCCACAGCCGGCACCGTCGAGCTCGCGGGAGTCGTGCTGCTCGACTCGGGAAAGCTGCAGGAGGAATTCGCACGGCGCGACGATCGCCGCGCCGCTCGACACCTGGATGCCGCGACGGGTGGCGAGGAAGCGGCGGCCACGCAGCCTGGGGCGGCGCCGCCGGTCGTCGATCCCGAGCGTGCCGTGCTCGCTCAAGCGCCCGGCGCCAATACCACGATCGACCTCCCGCTCTACACAGCGGCTGAGGCGCAGAGCGCGCTCCGTCTCTTCAAGCCGATCAACTACCAGACGGAGATCGATGTCGCGCCTGGAGTGAGGGCCACGTTCTATGACGCCGGGCACATCCTCGGGTCGGCAATGATCAAGGTGGTCGCGAGCGACGGACCGGGCACGCCGGACCGTGTGATCGTGTTCGGCGGCGACATCGGCCGACCGAACACGCCGATCATCCGCGATCCCACGGTGCTCACGGATGCCGACTACGTGCTCCTCGAGTCCACATACGGAGGTCGCGAGCACGATCCGGAGGAGGAGGCGGTGCGGATCCTCGCCGAGACCGTGAACCTCGTCGCGAAGTCGAACGGTGTCCTTCTCGTACCGTCGTTCGCCATCGGTCGCACGCAGGAGGTGGTGTACGAGCTCGACCGCCTGCTTGAATCGGGAAAGATCCCGAAGCTGCCCCTGTACCTCGACTCGCCGATGGCCTCAAAGGCCTCCGACATCTATCGGCGTCATCGCGAGTACTTCGACGAGGAGACGCGCAAGCTGCTCGCGCGTAACGACGATCCGCTCGACTACCCCGGCGCTGTGGTGACGAACGACGCGAACGACTCGAAGAAGATCAAGGACGCGCCGCGGCCGTACATGATCATCGCCTCGAACGGCATGCTCACAGGCGGTCGCGTCCTGCATCACCTGCGCAATCTCATCGACGATCCGACCGCCACACTCCTCTTCGTCGGCTATCAAGGTCAGGGCACGCTCGGCGCGCACCTCCAAGCTGGTGCAAAGGAGGTCCAGATCGACGGTCAGGCACGCGTGGTCCGCTGCCGTGTGGCATCGATCAGCGGCTTCTCGGCGCACGCCGACGAATCAGAGCTGCTCGACTGGATCGGCAACTTCGCGAAGGGCAAGAAGCCCGGCGACCGCGGCTTTCCCAAGCGCGTGTTCATCATCCACGGCGATCCGCCGAACGAGGCGGCGCTCGAGCCGAAGGTGAAGGCACTCGGATTCGACACGCACATTCCCGTCTGGCGCGAGAGCGTGACGCTGGCCTAGCTGCCCTCCCCGTCGACCTCCCGGATCAGAGCCGCATCGCGCGGCGGCTGACCGCAGAGGCTCGAGCGCGCGCGAGACTCGGCGTCCCGCACAGGCCCGCGTCGGCCGGCTCCGGCGGCACCTGACCGGCGAACGTCGGCATCGCTCGCGGCGCCGGGCGCAGCTGCTCGAGCGCGTACGCAAGTCCAAGCAGCCGGGGCTCTTGCAGGAATCCGGACCACATCCAGACGCCCGCCGGCCGGCCTTCCGTGGTGAGCG
>JANMWW010000147.1:0-3370 GCA_031394155.1 Chloroflexota bacterium
CGACGATGTACGAGTGGTGGATAGGTTCGTTGAGGTTGTAGACGACGGCCTGGCCGTCGGCCTCGCGCGACATGAGTCGCGTCCCGGTCTTCGTCGCGTAGCGCGTTGTCTCACCCAGCAGGCGCGACAGCTCGGCCTGCTTGCGGTTGGAGGTGAAACCTATCTGTTGCGCGAAGCGCTCGAGATCGCTGCCGCTGATGCGCAGGTCGTACATCGGACCTGACTCGTAGTCGACGAGGGCCCCATCGACGCGGCGATACGGAAGGACGCCTCTGACGACCTGACGCGTGCGATAGATGCGGCCGCGGATGCCGAACGCGGACAGCAGCCGCTGAGCGTCCTTGAGCAGGCGCTCGCTCGCGCTGCCGAGACCCACGTAACGATTCGCCTTGCCGTCTTCGACGCGGCTCACGCAACCATCGGCGCCGAAGAGCCCACGCAGATACGCGGCCTGGACCTCGGTGGGTGCGGCGAAGATCGCCGCGGGAATGTGCTTTGTGGCCGCTCGGTCTGTTGTCACGCCAAGGGCCGTCAGGAATTCGCGTACAGCCGAGCTGCCAACGCGGAGTTGCGCGGTGCCGTTGTCTTGTGCACTCCTTGAGGCACCGGCGAAGACCTCTCCAAGCATCACCTGGTGGTAGTCGATCAGCCCATCGGTGATGTCGTCGCCGCCGTAGACCCAGACGGTCGAGTCCTTCGTCATGCAGCCGTCACCGGTGAGGTGTCCCATGAGCTCCGCGAGTGGATCGGACCAGCGCGCGGGCAAGTCGCGAATGACCAGCTGTCCCTCGCGCGGTCGTGCCGCAACTTTTGCGGCGAGGGCGACAGGAAGCTCCCACGAAGCGTGCGTCGGCGCGGTAACGGCATCGTTGAGCATGACCAGGTCGTCCTGCTTGAGCTCCTCAGCGGCCACGTACCCGCGATTCGTGGTCCAGATGCGGTGGTTCGGAGTGCATCGCAGCTCCCGGCCACCGGTGAAGCGCAAGCGAACGATGTCCGATGTCCCGTTGCGCATCACCGCCAGCGGCATCGATGCAACGACGCCATCGCCAGGCTGTTCTGCTGTCGCGCGGTGTGTGTAGACCTCGATGTCCTCGCCGGCCTTTGTGCGTTCGAAGAGCTCGGCGATCGGCAGGAGTCCGTGCGTCGTGTGCACGCGACTATCGCCTGGGAAGCACGGGTTCGAACCGTTGATCCGGCCCGAGACCGGGCTGGTGTGCCAGTCGTTGATGGTCGTGTCGAACTGCATGCCCGGATCGCCGCAGGCCCAGGCCGCCTCGGAGAGCTCACGCAGCAGTGTCTGCGCGGAGGTCGTCTCGATGACCTCGCCGCCGACGCGCGCCTTCAGGTCCCACGAGCCCGCGCTCGGGTCAGTGGCCTTCTGCATGAATTCATCGGTGGCGCGGACGGAGTTGTTGGCGTTCTGGAACTGGATGCTCTGCCACGCCTCGCCGTTGAGGCTCATGTCGTAACCGGCCTCGCCGAGCGCCCAGGCCTTCTTCTCTTCCTTCGCCTTGCACCACACGAAGTCGCGGATGTCCGGGTGGTCGGCATCGAGAACGACCATCTTCGCCGCGCGACGTGTCGTGCCACCTGACTTGATCGAGCCGGCGACGCTGTCGGCGCCGCGCATGAATGACAGGGGACCGGAGGCGTATCCGCCGCCGGAGAGCTGTTCCTTGCTCGAGCGGATACGCGACACGTTGATACCAGCCCCAGATCCGCCCTTGAAGATCATGCCCTCGTTCTTGAACCAGTCGAGGATGCTGGGCATGTCGTCGTCGACCGAGAGGATGAAGCATGCAGATCCCTGTTGGGGCACGCCCTCGACGCCGACGTTGAACCACACCGGTGAGTTGAACGAGGCGTGCTGATTGACCATGAGGTACTTCAGCTCGTGGTTGAACACGAGCGCATCTTTGTCGGTCGTGAAGTAGCCGCCCTCGACGCCCCAGTTGGTCAGCCGGTCGACGACGCGGTCGACCATCTGCTTCACGCTCCACTCGCGATCGGGCGAGGTGAGCTTGCCGCGGAAGTACTTGGAGGCGACGACGTTCGTCGCGGTCATCGACCAGAACTTCGGGACCTCGACGCCGCGCTGCTCGAACACGATGCCGCCGTCGCCACCAATCTTGGCATCGCGGCGCTCCCACTCGATCTCGTCGTAGGGGTGGACGCCCTCGGTGGTGAAGTAGCGGTCGACGACCACGCCCTTGCGTGGGCCTTCGCTGGGGACGGACTGACGCGGTAGTTCGGTGATCGTCATCTTCGGACTCCCCTAAATCGAACGGAGCTGGGTGTGGGCTTGGCGCTTGGCGCCGCGCTTGGCGCCGAGAAGAAGGAGTGCACGCTGATCGTCGCCGTGCGCCGCGGAGGCGGACATGTAAAAGGTCATCCCTGACCCCTCCTTCTCATGCGCTACCCGCCTCTGCCACTAGATGTCGTCCCCGCCGCCCCGGCCGACACAACATCTGGTGCTAGAGGCAGAGCGCGAACACTACGCCGACGTACGGGGCTGTCAAGACGGGAGACACATCGAAACCGTGTCAGCTGGCGCGCAGGCGCCTGCGACCGAGGGTGGGCGCGGTGGGGACGGGCTTCAGCTCAGCGTGCGGTCGCGGGTACAGCGGCGCGGTCCACCGCCTCGACCAGCGCGCTCGTGCCGAGGCGCAGGTCGGCCTCGCTGATGTTCAGCGGTGGAATGAATCGCACCGCCTGATCGTGGAAGCCACAGGTGATCAGGAGCACGTCGCGCTCGAGCGCACCGGCGATGGCCGCCTTCGAGTACTTCGAGTCGTCGAATTCGACCGCGACCATCGCGCCGAAGCGCCGGATCTCGCGGACGTGCGGATGAGAAAGGAGCGGCGCAAGCTCGCGGACCATCTGCTCGCCGAGTCGTTCCGCACGCGCCACCAGGCCTTCGTCGCGGATCACCCGGAGCGTCGCCAGGCCGGACGCGCACGAGACCGGATTGCCGCCGAACGTCGAGCCGTGGGTGCCCTGCAACCATTTCTGGTGAATGTCCTGTGGCGCCACGATCGCGCCGAGCGGCAGGCCGCCGCCGAGCGCCTTCGCGAGCACGAGCACGTCGGGTGTGACGTTGACTTTTTGAGCGGCGAACCACGCGCCGGTGCGGCCGAACCCGGTCTGCACCTCGTCGAAGATCAGGAGCGCGCCGATTCGCGTCGCGAGCTCGCGCAGCGCCTTGAGGAATGAAACCGGCGGCGCGACGTATCCGCCTTCGCCGAGCACGGGCTCGATGAGGATCGCGGCGACGTGCTCGGGCGGCAGCTGATGTTCGAGGAGCACGTCGAGCTCCGCCAGGCAGTGCTGCGCGCACGCCTCGGCGTCGTGCGCGGGCGTGATCGGA
>JANMWW010000148.1:0-7473 GCA_031394155.1 Chloroflexota bacterium
GGCGCGCCGCCGCAGCCGAGTTGCGTCAGCCGCTGGTTAGATTCACCAGCGGTGATACGCCGGATGCCCCGGCGTCACCGCGACGAACGTCCCACGCGAGGTCGCACACACTTTTCCGCCGGCACTGAGTTCCGCCTCGACGACCGCCCGATCGTCGCCGACCTCCACCGCGCGCGCGAGAACCACGATGTCGCCATCCGTCGGCGTCGGTCTTCGTAGCGTGATCGCGTACTCGGCCGTGACGGTGCACGGCGGGCTGTCGGAGCCACTGCGCTTCATGAGGTGATAGGTCGCGGTCCAGTTCGAGTGGCAATCCATGAGCGTGCCGATCACGCCGCCGGAGAGAGCGCCGTCGTAGGCCTCGTGGTATTTCTCGGCGCGCCACGTCGTGACGACGCTCCCGTCTGCGTGCGGGACGCTCTTCACGCGCAGGCCGCGATCGTTGCGGGGACCGCAGCCGAAGCATGTGCCGTTCGGCGCGTAGCGGTCCTGAAGCGCGTCGGTCACGCTGCCCAGAGTACCGAGTGAGCGATCGCGGCAACGCCCATGCCGCTGCTGGATACCCGATAAGGTCACTGAGTGATGCGACGATCCTGGTGGCGCGAGGGCGTTTTCTATCAGGTCTACCCACGCTCGTATCAAGATTCCAACGGGGACGGCGTCGGCGACCTTCGCGGCATCATCCAACGGCTCGATCACCTCCGCGGGAGCGAGGGCTCGCTCGGCGTCGATGCCATCTGGCTGTCGCCCTTCTACACGTCTCCGATGAAGGACTTCGGATACGACGTCGCGAATTACACGGACGTCGACCCGATCTTCGGCTCGCTGAATGACGCCGACCAGCTTCTGGACGAGGCGCACCGCCGCGGCCTGAAGGTGATCGTCGATCTGGTGCCGAATCACACCTCCGATCAGCACCCCTGGTTCATTTCCGCGCGCTCGAGCCGGTCCGATCCGAAGCGCGATTGGTACGTGTGGGCCGATCCCGGGAAGAACGGCGGTCCCCCGAACAACTGGCGCGCCGTCTTCGGACGCAAGCGCGCGGCGTGGACGATGGATGCGGCGACCGGCCAGTACTACCTGCACCACTTTCTTCCCGAGCAGCCGGACCTCAACTGGTGGAACGAGGATGTGCGTCGCGCGATGGACGAGGTGCTGCGGTTCTGGCTCGACCGCGGCGCCGATGGGTTCCGCATCGATGTCGCGCACAGCCTCGTGAAGGATCCGAAGCTACGGAGCAATCCACGCATCCGCATCCGCGGGCATCGCGACCCCATGAACTGGGATCTCGAAGAGGTGCACGAGATCCACCGCCGCTGGCGCAAGGTGATCGATTCCTATCCCGACCGCATGGCCGTCGGCGAGACCTTCCCGGATGGCCTGAAGCGCCTGGTCCGGTACTACGGCAACGACGATGAGCTCCACATGCCGTTCAACTTCCAGTTCCTCGAGCAGCCGTGGAAGGCGGAATCGTTCCGCGGCGTCGTGGAGGCGTGGGAGCGTCTCCTACCCGAGCACGCCTGGCCTGACTACACGCTCTCGAACCACGACCGCTCGCGCGCGGCGACGCGCTACGGGCTCGATCGCGCGCGCGCGGCGGCGACGATGCTGCTGACGCTTCGCGGTACGCCATTCATCTATTACGGCGAAGAGATCGGGATGACCGACGTCCGAGTTGCGCCGCAGCGCGTCGTGGATGTCGACGGTCGAGATCCTGAGCGGACGCCGATGCAGTGGGATGCGTCTCGCAACGCGGGGTTCACCACCGGTGACCCGTGGCTGCCGATGGCCTCCGACGTGGCGCGCGTGAACGTCGCGGCGCAGCGCGACGATCCACGCTCGCTGCTCTCCTTCTACCGGCGCCTCCTGGGCGTGCGCGAGGGCTCGCTCGCGCTGCGCCTCGGCTCCTACCGCTCGCTGCCGGCGGCCGGCGGCGTCTACGCGTTCGAGCGACGGGCTGACGAGGAGCGTCTCTACGTCGCGCTGAACTTCACCGGGTCTGAGAGACCCGTGACGCTCCCGTCCCCTGACACCGAACTCGTGCTCTCCACCGACGATGAGCGGACAGCCATACCTGGCGGGTCGCGCCTTGTGCTCAGGCCTGATGAAGGCGTGGTCGTCCGCGCGGCGCGCTGAAGGGATCACTCGCGGACCAAGACCACAGACTCTCCGGCGCCGCTGCGTATCCGCAGCTCACCGTCCGATGTGTAACGCGAGCCACCCAGGAGATCGCGCCACGCGCCATCGAGCGGCAGCGACACTTCGGTCGGATGCGTACCCGTGTTGAGAATCACGACCATCTCGTCCTCACCTTTGCCGTAGACGCTCTCGAGCGTGCCGCGCGCGGCGCGCCGGTACGCATAGATGCGGCGCGTGTCGTCGACGACGAGATCGACGTGCTCGCCCCACGCGAGCCACGGACGCTCGGCCCGTGCGCGTATCAGCGTGCGATACGTATGGAGGATGTCCCGGTCCCAGCGCGCCTCGTCCCACTCCATGCAGCGCCGGTTGTCAGGATCCTCGCCGCCCTCCATCCCGACCTCATCGCCGTAATAGACCAGCGGCGCGCCGGAGCTCGTCAGGAGCAGCACGGCGGCCTGACGAGTTCGATCGACGCGGCCGCGCAGCTCTGTTCGTATACGCGGTGTGTCGTGGCTGCCGAGCAGGTGCATGAGGCCCGGCTCGACCGACGGCTCGTACAGGTGCCGGAGCGCGGTCGTGCGGGCCGCGAAGAAGCTCGGGTTGATCTCGTCGCGCAGATAGGCCAGCACGGCGTCGCGCCACGGGTAATGCATCACCGAGTCGAACTGCGCGCCGTCCAGCCAGCGGATGGCATCGTGCCAGACCTCGCCGACGATGAGCGCGTCCGGCTTCGCCGCCTTCACGCGATCGCGGAAGGCGCGCCAGAAACGGTGGTCGACCTCGTTCGCGACATCGAGGCGCCAGCCGTCGATGTCCGCTTCGCGGATCCACCGCTCGCCGATGCCAGTGAGGTAGTCGCGCAGCTCCGGGTTCGCGGTGTTGAGATTGGGATGGTTGGCGTTGCGGTTCGCGAAGGTCTCGTAGTTCACATCGGCGACGTCCACTGGAAAGCCCGTGATCTTGAAGAACCAGTCCTTGTATTGACTCTCGGCTCCGCGCTCGAGCACATCTTTGAACGGCGGCCACTGGTTGCCGCTGTGATTGAAGACGCCGTCGAGGAGGACGCGCATGCCCGCAGCATGTGAATCGGTCACGAGGGCGCGAAGATCGTCCGTCGTTCCGAGTCCCGGGTCCACCTCTTCGTAGCTCGCGGGATCGTATTTGTGCGTCGACGGTGCGGTGAAGACAGGGGTCAGGTAGAGACACCGGGCCCCGAGGTCTTTGATCCACGCGAGGCGCGAGCGGATGCCAGCGAGGTCGCCACCGAAGAATGATCCGGCGACGGGCCTCTCACCCCAGGGGCGCACCCACTGGGGATCGTTCGACGGATCGCCGTTCGCGAATCGATCGGGAAAGATCAGGTAGAACGTCGTGCCGAGGACCCAGCCCGGCAGCGCGAATCGGTCGATGGGTAGGTCGTACGGGTAGAAGAAATACCCCACGTACATGGCGCTCTTCGGCGGTCGATCGGAGAACCCCTGCTCCGAGAAGAACGTCGGCTCACCGACCGTGCCACGAAGCATGAAGAAGTAGCGCAGCCGCGATGTCGGGACCGAGAGGACGGCGCTCCAGTAATCGCGCACGCCGTCCGTCGCTTCGCGACGCAGCGCGAGCGTGGCGTCGCCGCCGGCTTCGTACTTGTCTGCGAAGTGGCAGACGACCTCCACCAGATCGTCCTTCTCAGCCGTCAAGCGCACGTAGAAATGCTCGCCGGCCAGCGGCTGGATGTACGGCGCGCGCGCGCGATGCTGGATGGCAGCGAGGCGCAGGTCGGTTAGCCGAGCGTCGCGAGCGTCAGCATGATCGTCTGGACTCTACCGGACGTCGATGACCCAGAACACGCCCTGATCTTCCAGCCACACGGTGCCGTCGATCACCGGACGCAGGTTGAGGCGGTAGACGCCGCGCGCCAGCGGCGCGCGCACGTTGAAGCGGAATTCGGCGATCTCACCAGGCGCGACGGTCGCCGCGGTGGTCGTCGCGATCCGGTCGTCCCACAGCCAGTTCGACGCCATGCCGAGCCGATACGGCTCCTTGTTGTCGCCGTTGAGCCCGAGATTCGCCTGCCGTCCCCACACGCCGCGGTTCCAGGTCTCCGTGCCGTCGTTCGAGAAGCGGATCCAGAACGACGCGATCGAGCCTGGAGACATGATCAGGTAGTCCGACTGGCCCTGCCAGGTCGAGTGCCATCCCGCCTTGAGGCCCTGGTTGCGCGCGACCGGCGTAACGCGACTCGAGTTCCGATCGATCATCAGCGACGACGCATCGACGGCCTCGAACGCCCCCGCGGGGATGCGCTTCAGCTCGCTGATGAGCTGGTCGCTCCAGCGAGAACTGGTCTGCCCCTGGAAGAACCAGTTCGATCCGTTGTCCGCGAGGATCAGCCCGTAGCTCTGCATCGCCATGAGGACGACCTGCGTCTGCGGGCTGAAGCCGGCGAACGAGAAACCAGCCTTGAGACGGAAGCGCGCGCCCATCGGCGGAAGCGACGCGTCGCTCGCGGCGCCGGCCTGATGGCGGGCGGGCCACACGAAGCTTTGGTCGGTGCGCTGCGCGGTGAAACGGATCGCGTGATCGACGAAGCCGCGAGCGACCTCGTCGTAGCGCAGCACACCGGGCCAGATCGGCAAGCCCGCGGCATCGGCGCTCGTCCACCCGAGCGGCCGCAGGTCATGCTTCTTCAGATCGAAGACCGCGCCTGACCCCGCCGTTGGACGACCTGCGTTCCATGACGCCGCGAAGACCTCGTAGAGGAGGCAGGTGTCCCTGTTGAGCATGAACGCGTGCGCATCAGACCCTTGCTCGATCGGAGTGTTCGGAGTGAACGGGTACCCGACGTTGTCGCTTTCATCGGCGTTATCGAAGGTGAGCCGCGTTGTCGGCGTGGCGTTGTCGACGACCTGCAGCTGATAGCCGTATGGACCGCCGAAGTCCGGGTGAAGGAGACGCGACGGGCCGCCCATGTTGCCCAACCAGGCAGCCGACATCGGGTGGACGGGCATCTGGCTGATGTTCGAGTGCCACACGTCGTCGTCGGGATAGATCGGGCAGTTCGGCGCCTCCGGCATCGCCGACGCGTTCGCGTGGCCTCCGGGAACAAGGCTGCCGAGCAGGACGGTCGCGCAGAACAACAGCCCGAGTGCTCGACGATCCATCACCCGTCACAACGAAGGACGGCCTCATTTGCACCGAAAACGCCAAATGCCCAGATAAGCCTTGACGGGTGAACGGGTGTTCCATATCGTCCACCAACCTCATGAGAACGTCCGTTCGGTTCCCAGCCCGCACCAGCCTCGAGCAGATCCTCGATGGGCTCGCATCTGACCGGGAGTTCCAGGAGATGGTGACCCGCTGGGAGCGGTTGCCCGCGCGGCAGGCGCGCTACGCCCCTTTCCCCGAATGGATGGACGGTCGGATCTCCGCCGCGCTCCGGCGTCGCGGCATCAACGAGCTGTACTCGCATCAGGCGGCCGCGCTCGAGTCGACGCACGCCGGACATCACACCGTCGTCGTGACTCCGACCGCCTCGGGCAAGACGCTCTGCTACAACCTGCCGGTCCTCGACGCGATCGCGAAGGACTCTTCGGCACGCGCGCTCTACATCTTCCCGACAAAGGCGCTCGCGCAGGATCAACTCGCCGAGCTGGAGCGCGAGTCGACCGACATCGACATCCACCTCGCGACCAGCACCTACGACGGCGACACGCCGCCGGCGGTGCGCGCCGCGATCCGCAGCGCGGGTCACGTCGTGATCACGAACCCGGACATGCTCCACACCGGCATCCTCCCCCATCACACGAAGTGGGTGAAGCTGTTCGAGAACCTGCGTTACGTCGTCATCGACGAGCTGCACACGTATCGCGGCGTGTTCGGCAGCCACGTCGCCAACGTGCTGCGGCGCCTGCGCCGCATCTGCGAGTTCTACGGCTCGCATCCGATCTTCATCTGCACCTCGGCGACGATCGCGAATCCCGAGGAGCTCGCACGCCGCCATATCGAGGACGACGTGATCCTCATCGATGAGTCCGGCGCGCCGCGCGGGGAGAAGGTCCTTGTCTTCGTGAATCCACCCGTTGTGAATCGCAATCTCGGTATTCGCCGCAGCGCGCTCCTGACGGGCCGCGACATCGCCGCGACGCTCCTCGCGTCGGGCGTGCAGACGATCTCCTTCGCGAGGTCGCGCGTGCAGACGGAGCTGATGCTCACCTACCTGCGCTCGCGTTTCCCTGAGCCGCAGTGGCCGCGCGACCTCATCCGCGGCTATCGCGGCGGCTACCTGCCATCGGAGCGGCGCGCGATCGAACGCGGTCTACGCGATGGCTCGGTGCGCGGGGTCGTCTCGACGAATGCGCTCGAGCTCGGCATCGACATCGGCGCGCTCCAGGCGGCGGTGCTCATCGGCTATCCGGGGACGGTGGCGTCGACGTGGCAGCAGATGGGGCGCGCCGGACGGCGGGAGGATCTGTCGGCCGCCTTCCTCGTCGCCACTTCATCGCCGACCGATCAGTACGTCGTGCAGCACCCCGAGTACGTCCTCGACCGCGCGCCGGAGGCGGGTCTTGTGAATCCCGACAACCTTCATGTGCTCGTGCAGCACCTCAAGTGCGCGGCTTTCGAGATCCCGTTCGAGTCGCGCGAGCGTTTCGGGACCGAGGACACGCCCGGCGTGCTCGCGTACCTTGGCGAGCAAGGTGTCCTGCACGAGGCACAGGGCAAATATCACTGGTCGGATCAATCCTTCCCGGCCGAGGCGATGAGCCTTCGGACCGCGACGAACGACAACGTCGTCATCGTCGACACAACTGGGACGGCCGCGATGAGCATCGGATCGGAGTACCAAGCGGGGAGTGCCCGGGTGATCGGCGAGGTCGACCGATTCGCCGCGCAGGTGCTCCTGCACGAACAGGCCATCTACCTCCACGAGTCGAAGCAGTTCCAGGTCGAGCGCCTCGACTGGGAGAACGCCAAGGCGTACGTGCGTGAAGTGAAGGTCGACTACTACACCGACGCCGGTCTCGCCGTGCGCGTCCGCGTAATTGACGAGTTCGATCAGCGCGCCGCACAACGTGGATTCGACATTGCGCACGGCGAGGTCCTGGTGAGCACGCTGGCGACGGTCTACAAGAAGCTGACGATGTACACGCACGAGAACGTCGGCTGGGGAAAGATCCATCTTCCCGAGCAGGAGCTGCAGACGACGTCGTTCTGGTGCTCGCTGCCCGAGCGCTCAGTGGCCGGCTGGCCGAAGGAGCGCGTCGAGGTCGCGCTTGCGGGCCTCGGCAACCTGCTTCACGGACTCGCGCCGCTGTTCCTCATGTGCGACCCGCACGA
>JANMWW010000156.1:0-1710 GCA_031394155.1 Chloroflexota bacterium
CGGCGACATCGACGACGGCGCGAAGGCACCGCCACCACCACCTCCGCCGCCTCACCCGGGCCACTCAGGTGCGCGCGGCCGCATCTTGCGCATCCGCGTCACCGAGGGCAGCGAGCAGAAGGTCAACGTCGCGATCCCTCTGGCCATCGCGCGCATCGGGAAGATGAAGCTGGGCTCGAGCGGCCTCGTCCGCGGTCACCTGTCGAAATTCGGCATCGATCTGGATGAGCTGCTGCGTTCGGTCGACTTTCCCGGTCGCATCGTCGACATCGCCGACGACGAGGATCGGGTCGAGATCTTCGTTGAATGACGCGAGCGAGGAGCGGCTTCGCCGCGACGCGCGAGTCCACCAGCCTTGAGCCCTCGCGGCAGAGCCGCGAGCTAGGCCGGCAATGAGCTTTGGCGCGACACTCACGGGCGGCGGGCCAGCGGTCCAGGCGATAGGTCTCATCAAGGAATTCGAAAAGGGCCGGCGCACGATCTGGCAGCGGCTACGTGGCGCGCCGGACAAACGCGTCACCTTCCGCGCCGTCGATGGCATCGATCTGGTGGTCGAGCGCGGGGAGATCTTCGGCCTCCTTGGCCCGAACGGCGCCGGCAAGACCACGACCATGAAGATGCTCTCGACGCTTCTCGAGCCGACCGCGGGGACGATCCACGTCCTGGGCATCGACGTCGCGAAGGAGCCGCGCAAGGTGCGCGCGCGCCTCGGCGCAATGCTCTCGGGCGAGCGGAGCCTGTACTGGAAGCTCACCGGCCGCGAGAACCTCGAGTACTTCGCCGCGCTCTACCACGTGCCGGCGGCCGAGACGAAGGCGCGCATCGATCGGAGCCTCGAGGCCGTGAAGCTGCTGGACCGTGCCGACGACTACGTCGAGCGCTACTCGACCGGCATGCGGCAACGTCTCGCCCTGGCCCGCGCGCTCCTGCCTGATCCGCCGCTGGTCATTCTCGACGAGCCGACCGTCGGTCTCGACCCGCAGTCAGCGCGGGATCTGCGCGACCGAGTGCGCGACCTCGCGCGGCAGGGCCGGACCGTTCTCCTCACGACGCATTACATGGAGGAGGCGGATCAGCTGTGCGACCGGGTCGCGATCATCGACCACGGCCAGATCGTCGCCCTCGACACGCCCGCCGCCCTGAAGCGACGCATCCGCGCGGAGGAGGTCGTCCGGCTCGAGATCGGCGAGAGCTCCGACGATCCCGCGCTGCTGGCCCGGCTCGGGACCACCGCGTCGATCGCGCGAAGCGAACGGCACAACGGCACGCTCGCCGTGACGGCGCACTGCGCGTCGGCGCGCGACTTCGTTCCGGCGGCGTTCGACGCCGCGCGCAGCCTGGGCGCGACGATCCAGCACGTCGAGGTGGTGCCGGTGTCGCTGGAGGACGTCTTCCTGTCGCTGACCGGCCGCGCCCTCCGCGAGTGAACGCCGGCGTGTGGGCGATGGACCTTCGGGCGCTGGGAGCCGCGGGCCAGATGTCGCTCCGGCAGATCCGCCGCTATCCGTCGAACTTCATCGGCCAGATCTTCTGGCCGGTCATGCTGCCCGCAGTGTGGGTCCTGATGGGACAGGCCTATTCGGGTGGCGGTGACCCTCAGGCGATGGACGCGTTCGCGTCACGCTCGGGCACGACGGGTATCACGCTCTTCATCTTCGTCGGCTACGCGATGTACATGTGGCTCTCGTCTTTGCTGTGGGGCCCCGGGAC
>JANMWW010000189.1:0-16004 GCA_031394155.1 Chloroflexota bacterium
GCAACTCGCCGATCGCCGCGATCGCCGCGGCGCACGCGAGCGGATTGCCGCCGAACGTCGTCGAGTGGGAGCGTCGCGGCAGATCGCCGACCGCGCGCGAGAAAGCGATCGCGCCCATCGGCACGCCACCAGCGATGGCCTTCGCGAGACACAGCACATCTGGCACGACGCCGTACTGCTCGAGCGCGAACATCGTGCCCGTACGGCAAAAGCCGGTCTGGACCTCGTCGATGATCAGCAGCGCGCCGCGCTCGCGACAGAGACGCGCCGCCTCGGTGATGAACTCGCGCGACGCCGGGCGCACGCCGCCTTCGCCCTGCACGAGCTCGACGATGAACGCAGCGGTCTCGGCCGTGATCGCGGCGTCGAGTGCCTCCGTCTTGTTGAACGGGATGTGCGCGGACCCGGGGAAGAGCCCGTCGCCGCCGAGCGCTTCGCGGTACTCCGGGCCCCAGGTAGCCGCGAGAGCGCCCATCGTCTTGCCGTGGAAGCCGCGCATGGTCGCGACGACCCGCGGCCGCTTCGAGGCCATGCGCGCGAACTTGAGCGCGCCCTCGACCGCCTCCGCGCCGCTGTTGCAGAGGAAGTAGCGATCGAGCTCCGGCGGAAGGATCTCGGCGAGCAGGTCGTACAGCTCGGCCCTGCGGTCGTTGTAGAAGAGCTCGGTGCACGAGGCCAGCGTCCGCGCCTGCTCCGCGATCGCGTCCGCGACCGCGGTGTTGCCATGGCCGAGGCTCGCCATCCCCTGGCCGCCGACGCAATCGATGTAAGCGCGACCTTCGTCGTCGTACAACGCCGCGCCTTCGCCGCGCACGATCACGAGCGGCCGCTTCATGTAGAGGCCCGAGGTGTGGGCGTCTTCGCGGCCGATGGCGTTCGACTTCGTCACATTTCGCATCGTCTACGCCCTGATCACCGTGCGGATCGCGGGGTCGCCCGTCGCGGAACGGATCACGACCTCGTCGACCCCGCCCTCAAGCGCCTCGCGGGCCGCGAGGATCTTCTTCTTCATGCGGCCCTGCGCGAGCTGTTCGGCCTCGGCCAGGGTGGTCTCCGCGACGAGCGACGATGGATCGTGAATGTCGCGCAGGAGGCCCGGCACGTTGGTGAGGATGAGGAGCGCATCCGCGTCGATCGCCACCGCGATCCGCGCCGCGACGCGGTCCCCGTCGACGTTGAGCGCCTCGTTCTCCATCGAGAGGGCCAGCGGAGCGACGACCGGCACTCGGCCAGGGCCGATGAATTGCGTCAGCAGCGGCAGGTTCACGGCCTCGACCGTCCCGGTGTAGTCATCGCGCAGGATCATCGTCTTCCCTTCGCGGACCGCGCGCACGTCTTTCTTCCTGCCGACAAGGAGGCGCCCGGAGATGCCCGAGAGCCCGACCGCGTCGATGCCCCGCTGCTGGAGCTTCTCCACGTAGAGGAAGTTTTCGACCCCCAGCGCGGCCATCGCGAAGATCTCGAGCGTCTGCCGGTCGGTCCGCCGGCTGACGTGCCCGGAGGGCGAGGTGATCTGCTCTTGCGGCACACCCAGCGCGCTCGCGAGGCGGTCGGTCTCCGCGGACGCCCCGTGCACCAGCACGATCTCGTCGTGTCGTGCGACCTCGGCGACGAGGTCCGCGACCGCGTCGCGCGATACGCCTTTGGAACCGCCGGCCTTGATGACCGCGCGAAGTGGCATGCCCAGAGCCTACGAAATGACGCGGCACCGCGCCGAGGTGGGATGCTTCACGCGTGACAGTCCGGGCCTCGGCCAGCGGAAGGGTGAATCTCATCGGCGAGCACACCGACTACAACGGTGGCTTCGTCCTCCCGATGCTCATCCCCGTGCGCACGACGGTCATGATCCGACCGAGCCGTGACCGGATCATCACGCTCCGGTCGGACGCTTCCGGCATGGAGCCGATCGCGGGATCGCTCGACGATCCGCGCGCCAGGGGCATGTGGTCCGACTACATCGTCGGTGTCGCGGAGACGCTGATGCGCCGCGGGATGAACCTCGGAGGATTCGATGCGCATGTGGCCTCGGAGGTCCCCGTGGGCGCCGGTCTGGCGTCGAGTGCCGCCCTGCTGGTCGCGACGGTGCGCGGACTGCGCGAAGCCTTCGCGCTCGAGATCGACGACCGCGAGGTCGCGCGCGTCGCCCATGAGGCCGAGTACTCGTTCGTCGGCGCCCGCGTGGGTCGAATGGACCAGCTCGTCTGCAGCATCGGCCACTACGGCGAAGCGCTGCACATCGACACCCGCGACATGACCACGACTCGCGTGCTGCTGAGCAGCATCGATATGGACATCGCGGTCATCGACTCGGGCGTCCGGCACGATCACGCCAGCAGCGGCTACAACACGCGCCGCGCCGAGTGCGAGGATGCGGCGGCTAGGCTCGGCCTGCCGTCGCTGCGCGATGTCGAGAGCGAGACCGTCCTGCTCCCACTGCCGCCAGTGCTCCGGCGCCGGGCCAGGCATGTCTTCACCGAGAACGCGCGCGTCGCCTCGGCCGTCGACGCGATCTCGCGCGGCGATCCCGTCGCCCTCGGCGCGATCGTGAACGCCGGCCACGCGTCGCTGCGCGATGACTTCGAAGTTTCGATCCCCGTGATCGATCAGATCGTCACGGCTGCCCAGAAGGATCCCGACGTGTTCGGCGCGCGCCTGACCGGCGGTGGCTTCGGTGGCAGCGTGCTGATCCTCGCGCTCAAGGGGACGGGCCGGGGGGCGGCCCTTCGTGCGATGGAGGCCTCGGGCGCGACGTCCGCGCACCTCGTTGTCGCGGCCTCGACGACCCTAGGGGTGTAGGCCGACGAAGCTCAGTCCCGCGCCCTCGTCCAGGCCCAGGGCCACGTTCATCGCCTGCACGGCGTTGCCCGCCGCGCCCTTCACAAGGTTGTCGATCGCGCACAGCGCGACGACACGATCGCCGCGCGGGTCGAGCGCAAAGCCGACGTCCGCGAAGTTCGTCCCCGCCAGCAGCTTCGGCTCGGGATAGCGGAAGATCCCACCGCGCTCCTTGACGATGCGGACGAACGGCTCGCTCGCGTAGCGCTCGCGGTAGATCCTCCAGAGATCCTTCTCCTCGACCGCGCGATTGACGTACACGTGCGCCGTCGCAAGAACACCGCGCACCAGCTCGACCGCCGTCACCGACAGATCGACCCGCGGCTTCGCGCCACCCAGCGTGAGCTCCTGCTCGGCTTCGGCGGTGTGGCGGTGTCCGACCGGGCGGAACGAGCGCACCACGCCGACACGCTCGGGGTGATGCGAGTCCTCGGAGGGCTCGCGGCCGCCCTCGCTCGAGCCGACCTTGCACTCCACCACGACCGGGCGCGATCGATCGACGATGCCGGCGGCGAAGAGCGGAAGCAGCGCGAGGATCGTCGCCGTGGCGTTGCAGCCGGCGCCGGTCACGTTCGACGCGCCGCGGATCTCCTCGCGATGCAGCTCGGGAATGCCGTAGACCCACCTCCCAAGCACGTGGGGGTACGGGTGCGCCATCCCGTACCACTGCTCGTAGTCGGCGGGGTCCTTGAGCCGGTGGTCCGATGAGAGGTCGACGAGCAGCTTGGCGCGGCCCTCGAACTCGTCGGCGCGGTGCGTGCCGTTCGGAAGGGAGAGGAAGATCACGTCGCAGCCGGTCACGTCCTCGTAGTGCGCGAACAGGAGGTTGGTGCGCTTGCGCAGGTTCGGATGCGCCGTTGTGACCGGCTTGCCGGCCTGCGACTCGGACCCGGCGACGATCTCGCTCACGTCGGGATGCCCCAGCAGCAACCGAAGCAGCTCGCCGCCGGCGTAGCCGGCGGCGCCGACGATCCCGACCTTCATCTAGCGCTTCGTGTTCGCGACGTCGAGGAGGTAGTCGATCATCTTTGCCGGGATGTTCACGCCGGTCGTGTCGATCGAATTGCGGAACTCCATCGTGTAGTTGACCTCGTTCACGAGGAGCTCGCCGTCGCGCTCCAAGACGTCGATCGCGAGGACGCCGCCGCCAACGGCCCTCGCCGCTTTCACGCAGATGTCGTTCAGCTCGGGCGTGACCGGGCAGTTCTCGGCGCGGCCGCCACGCGCGGTGTTGGTGATCCAGTGCTCGGCGTAGCGGTATATCGCGCAGATCGTCTCGCCACCTACGACGAACGCGCGGATGTCCCGACCCGGCTTGGCGACGTACTCCTGGACGTAGTAAATGGAGTGCAGGTAGTTCCCGAGAACGTCCTTGTGCTCGACGATCGCCTCCGCCGCCTCGCGGTCGTTGACCTTCGAGACGAGGCGGCCCCACGAGCCGATGAGCGGCTTCATCACCGCCGGATAGCCGATCTGCTCGATGGCCATCAAAGCCGACTCGGGCGTGAACGCGATGCGCGTCTTCGGTGTCGGGACCGTGTCGCGCACCAGGCGCATGGTCGTGAGGAGCTTGTTGCCGCACACCTCGGCCGTCTCATACGTGTTCACCGTGGGGATGCACCAGCCCTCGAGGACGGCCAGCGCGTAGAGGGCCGTGCCGTGCTGGATGCAGCGCTCGAGCACCACGTCGACGCCCAGCTCGGGCTTCGTCTCAGTGGGAAGGACGAGCTCGCGGTCATCGATGACCTTCGTCTGCACGCCACGGGATGAAAGCTCCTGGAGGAGCAGCTTCTCTTCGACGCGAACGCGCGACAGGAGGACGCCGACAGTGAGGTTGTTATTCACCCCAGTCTTCTTCGGCCTCGGGAGCGAGCGCGAGGGTGACCGGAGAGACCGCAGTGACCTCCAGCTCGGCGCCGCAGTCAGGGCACGCGACGATCTCGCCTTTCACCGCATCGGATCCGACGGTCACGTCGGCGTCGCACTCAGGACACTTCGGCAAAAGACCCTCCCCGCTGATGACACGGAGAGTAACGGCTACTCGGCCTCGGCCGCTCCCTCGTTCTGGACGCGCCCGTGCGATTTGTCGGCGTACATGCGCTCGTCCGCGACGGCGAGAAGCGCATCGGCGGTCCGCCCGTCCTCGGGGAACCAGGCGATGCCGAAAGACACGCGCGGCACGCGGTGCTCGATACCGGCCCAGTGGTACGTCTCCTCGCGCATGCGCGACGCGATGCGCGACACCAAGGCTTGCGCGGGGAGGAGCCCGGTGCGTGGCAGCAGTATCACGAACTCGTCTCCGCCGAACCGGGCGACGACATCCTCCTGTCGGACCGCGTCGCGCATCACACGGGCGACCCCGATGAGGACCTCGTTCCCGGCAAGGTGGCCGGCGGTGTCATTCACGCGCTTCAGCCTGTCGACGTCGGTCATGCCCACCGCAAAGATGTCGCCGTGCCGCGTTGCCTCGTGGATCTCCGCCTCGAGGCGCTCCATCAAACTGCGCCGGTTCATGACACCGGTCAGGTCGTCGTCGCGGGCCAGGCGGTGGGTCTCGGCGAGCAGCTGCGCGTTCGCGACCGCGATGGCCGCCTGCGCGGCGAAGAGGCGCACCAGACGCCGGGTGTCGATCGAGAAGCCGCGCGGGGTGGTCGAGTACATCGCCAGGGAGCCGATGACCTCGCCGTGGGCGACGAGCGGGATGGCCACCGCCGAGCTGATGACCTCGTGCAGCTCGGGAGTCGAATGCGCGTGCTGCGCGTAGTCGGTGGCGACGACGAGATCCCGGCTCTCGAGCGCCTCGAGCGAGATCCCGGCAAGCGGCTCGCCGACGGAGTCGCGGAGCTGGTGCATCGGCCCCTTGTACAGGGCGCGGATGACGAACTTGGGGCCCGGTTCCGCCAGGGCGAGCATCGCGCCGTCGGTACGCGTGAGGCTCGTCGCCTGCTCGACCACGAGCTTCAACAGATCGTCCACCGATCGCTCGCCGGCGGCGGCCAGACCGACCTCGTACAGGGCCTCGAACTGGCGGGCGCGCCGGCCTTCGATCTCGCCCAGACGCCAGTTCGTATAGAGCGCGAGCCCGACGCGTATCGCCAGCACCACGGTGATGAGCGCCGCGGCGCGCGTGACGACCTGCTCGGTGTTGCGGTTCTCCGCGACGACGATGAGGACCGCGGTGATCCCAGCCACGATCGCGGGCAGAGCCATCCGCACGAGAGGACGCATCGGCGCGAGACGGGTGCTCGGGCCATGAAGACCTCGATCCTCGACGGATGAGGTCGCGGCGATGCTGATCGCGAGCATGCCGGCCATCCAGAGCGGGTCACTGATCGTGCCCGCGCGGAAGGTACCGTGGAGGTACTGCGGCAGAGAGAGCGCATACGCGGCGGCGGTCAGGCCGACACCGATCACGAGCCACACGTGCGCGCGCCGTGACGTCTCGAGCGGCGCGGCGAAAAGCGCCGAGATCGCGGCGGTGGTCGCCGCCGCGTACAGGATCGTGTACAGCAGCACGACGGTCGTCGCGACGGGATCGTCGTTCATCTCTACAAGGAACACGTCCTGCACCGCGAACGCGATGAGGGCGACCATCGTGAGCGTGACCGCGCCGGCGTCGAGCAGGAGCGCGTAGACCGAGAGGCGGTTTCCCTGGAGGAGCGCGACAAAGCCGCATCCGAACAAGACGGCGGCAAGGAGCGCCCAGGCGTCGGCGAAGCTCAGGCTGTCGGGCGTGACCTCGGCGATGAGGAACGCGGAGCGAGTGAGCTGTCCGGCGATCCACGCGACCACCCCCGCCCCGATGAACATCCAGGGGAGCTGCCGCCGGCGTGACGCGCTCTGCACGGCTTGCGCGATGCGGCCGGTCGCTCCGATCGAGAAGCCGAGCCAACCCATCGCGGCCGCCGCCGCGCGCAGATACCCCGCGGGCGCGTGCTGCTCGAGCCAATACGCGGCGAGCAGGCCGAGGATGCCGATCGCCAGCTGGCGATCGGAACCGTGTGCCAGGAGACGGCGCACCTGATCCATTGTGAAAAGGCTACCGAGTTATCTGCACGGCGCGAGGGGCCGATGTGTCCACCCCCGCCAACGCGCGCTCTCCTACCCCGGCGGGGGGAGATCTGCCGCCATCGGAGGGATGGCGGCGCGCGAGGGTCAGCCGGCGAGCGGCACGGCGAGGATGAAGGTGCTCCCGAATTCGCTGCTCGACTCGAGCCACAGCCTGCCGCGATGCTGCTCGGCGATCCGCCGGCTGATGTGCAGACCGAGGCCGTTCCCGGCGATGTCGCGCGTGCGGGACGATCGGAAGAACGGGCTGAAGAGTCGACTTCGTTCGTCCTTCGGCAGGCCGACGCCGCGGTCGGTCACTCGAACCTGCGCTTCGGCGCCGACCTTGGCGACGGATACGTCGATCGAGGAGCCGGGGGCGCTGTACGTGATCGCGTTGTCCAAGAGATTGCCAAGGACCTGCGCGATGCGGTCCGGATCACCCTGGATGCGCACCGGCTCCGTCGCCACGAAAGTGATCCGCGGGGCGTCCCCGTGCTCGTGCTGCGCGATCGTGATCGCGGCCGCCACCCCGAGGTCGAAGGTGACCACGTCGAGACTCAACGCACCCGCGCCGACGCGACCGTAATCCAGCAGGTCGCCGATCAGTCGAGTCATCCGTTTGGTCTGCTCTCGGACGCGAGTGAGCGCCTCGGCCGCGCGGGCTGGGTCTCTCGCGAGAGCTCGCTGAGCGAGCTGCGTCTGACCGTCGATCGCCGTCAGCGGCGTCTTCAGCTCGTGGACGGCCAGGCTGAAAAAGTCGGCGGCCGCCCAGCCATTCGACGCGCTCCCGCTCACATCCGGGAAGACCGCGATGCGCTCCGCCGCGAGGCCCGCGCTCCGATCGCGTCGCACCGGGGCGTCCGTCGCAGCCTGCGACGTGTCGACGGCGGACTTCAACGTGGCGAGGAACTCGACGATGAGAAATGGCTTGTCGAGAACACCAGCGTAGTCAGCGGCCCTGCTGCGAGCGGACGTCTTCGAGCGCGCCTCGGTCATCGACGCCGGGTCGGCGGTGAACATCAGCACCGGAAGGTCGGGGTACGACCGCCGGATCGCGGCGGCGTCAGCCCAAGAGCGCTCGTGGCCGGCTGAACCGGGGTCGCTATCCAGGATGACGCAGCGCGGGCTCCAACGGAGGATCGCCGCCGGGATCTCACTGTGGTCGGCGATGGACACGTGCTCGTAGCCAGCCTGGTCGAGGAGCTGGCCGACGACCTTGCTGACGGACGGCTCGTCCTCGACCAGCAAGATGCACGGCTTCCCCGATGACGGGGAGGTCGAGGTGAGTTCCTGCTCCGTGGCCACCAGCAAATGGTGGACGGGTCGGGCGCGCGCGGCATGACGATTACGTCATCCCCAACGGCCCGCTCGTATGCTTCGCTCGTGATCGGACGGATGGTGGGAGGACGTGCTCATGAGAGTTCATGACTGCAACTGGAAGATGCTCGAGGATTATCTCGGCCACGACGACCGGATCGTGTTGCCGATCGGTTCCACGGAACAGCACGGCTACCTCTCCGTGGGGACCGACGCGATCCTGGCCGAGCGTGTCGCCGTGGAAGCAGCGGAACCGCTTGGGGTGCCCGTCCTTCCGGCGTTGCCGTTCGGCATCACCCCGTACTTCGCCGCGTTCCCGGGGAGTCCCTCCCTGCGCACGACCACCTACGTCGCGGTCATCCGGGATCTGCTCGATTCGCTCTTCGGTCAGGGTTTCCGACGCATCGCCGTGATCAACGGTCACGGCGGAAATTCACCGGCGGCGGGCGTGCTCCGCGAATGGATGACCGAGCCTCGAAAGGCACGGGTGCAGGTGCTCTTCCACGACTGGTGGAACGCGCCGCTTGTCTGGGCGGTCGTGCAGCGCTACGAGAAGGAGTCTTCGCATGGCTCCTGGATGGAGAACTTCCCATGGACGCGACTCCCGGGTGTCGTGATGCCCGGTGGCGTCAAGCCGATGATCCCGCAACGCATCATCCGGCAGGCACCGCCCGACGAGCTGCGCCGATTGACCGTCGACGGCAGCTTCGGCGGCTCGTATCAGCGACCGGATGAGGAAGTGCTCGACGTGTGGCGGACAGGCGTGGCAGAAGTTCGAGAGCTGATCGAGAACGGGTGGAACACAAAGGATGGGTGAGCTCAGCGGCAAGGTGGCCCTCGTCACCGGAACGGCGCACGGCATCGGCACCGCGATCGCCGACGGCCTGGAGGAGGACGGCGCGAAGGTCCATCGGGTGGACCGCGACATTGCCGACCTCACGGACTCAGCCCAGGTCGCCGAGCTGATCGGTCGCCTCGGGCGCATCGACGTCCTCGTCAACAACGCGGGCGGGGTCGTGGGTCAGGTCGGCAGACCGCTCGACGAAGTCAGCGACGATGATTGGCGAGCGATCGTGGACGCGAACTTGACGAGCGCCTTCCTTTGCACTCGCGCCGTCATCCCTGCGATGAAAGCAGCCCGCGCAGGCTCGATCGTCAACATCTCATCCGGTGCGGGACGCAGCGTGAGCTTGACCGGCATCCAGGCCTACGCAAGCGCCAAGGCCGGCCAGATCGGGTTCACTCGCCAGATGGCTCACGAGCTCGGGCCCTTCGGCATCACCGTGAATTGCATCGCGCCGGGTTTCGTGCGGTCCAATCCCACGACCGAGCGGCAGTGGGACAGCTATGGCGAGGACGGTCAGCGGCGACTCATCGACGGGATACCGCTGCGGCGTCTCGGACGCGCCGAAGACATCGCGAACGGCGTGCGCTTCTTTGTCTCGTCACGGGCGTCGTGGATCACGGGACAGGTGCTGTCGATCGATGGTGGGCGCTCGCTGTTCTGATCGTTTCGCCGTAGACCTCCCAATAGCGGGCCCACGCCTCCAGACCCTCGTGCAGGCGATCGATGCGAAAGAATTCGTTCGGCGAATGAAAATCCTCGTCCGCAGTCGAGAACGAGAAGAACACCGTGTCGATCCCCAGCAGCCGTTTGAAGAGCTCGCTCACCGGCAGCGTCGAGCCCATCCGCACGGTCAGCGGCTTCTTCCCGTAGACCTGCTCGAGGACCCGCTGCGCGGTCACCAGGCCAGGATGGTCCGAGCGGATGCGGTACGGCAGCGCGGCGTGCCGGTCGCCGCCGACGGTCAGGCTCACACCAGCCGGCAGGCGCGTTTCGAGGTGGCGCGCGACCAGCGCGCGGATCGTGTCCGGATGCTGATCGGGGACGAGGCGGCAGCTGATCTTCGCGTGCGCCTCATTCGGCGTGACCGTCTGGCTCCCCTGGCCCTGGTAGCCGCCCCACATCCCATTTATCTCGAGGGTCGGGCGTGTCCACTGACGTTCCAGCGTGCTGAAGCCCCCTTCACCGAATGGCGACGGCGCGCCCACCTCTGCGAGGAAACGCCCCTCGTCGAATGGCAGCTCGGCGATGTCGCGCCGTTCCTCGTCCGAGAGCGCGGCGACGTCGTCATAAAAACCCTCGACGGCGACGCGGCCGTCCGCAGAATGCAGGCTGGCCACCAGCTCGGCCATGGCGTGCAGCGCGTTCGCGACCGAGCCGCCGTAGCGGCCCGAGTGCAGGCTCCTGCTCGCCCCCGTGATGCTGAATTCCAGCCCGACCACACCACGACTGGCGATCGTGATCGAGGGCTCATCGTGTCGCCACATCGCGCCGTCAGCTGACAGAACGCAGTCCGCCTGCAACAGTTGCTGGTTCGCGGCCAGGAACGGCTCGAGGTTGCGACTCCCGATCTCCTCCTCACCCTCGAAGATGAACTTCACGTTGAGCGGTAACGCGCCACGTGTGGCGAAGAAGGCTTGCGCGACCTTGATCGGGATCAGCATCGGCCCTTTGTTGTCGGACACGCCGCGCCCGTACACGCGGCCGTCGCGCACCACCGGCTCGAACGGATCGCTGAGCCACCGCTCAAGGGGGTCGGGCGGCTGGACGTCGTAATGGCCGTAGACCAGCAGCGTCGGCGCGCTCGGCGCGCCCAGCCACTCGCCGTAGATGACCGGGTGGCCCGGCGTGGGCACGATCCGGACGTCGATCGGCCCGGCCTGACGCATTTGCGCGGCGACCCACTGGGCGGCGCGGGCGACGTCTCCCCCACGCTGCGGGTCGGTGCTCACGCTCGGGATGCGGACGAACTCGATGAGCTCCCCAAGGCTGCGGTCGTGGTGCGCGGACAGGTACTCGAGCGGGGTCAATTCGGCAGCGCGGCTTTGAGGACGTCGAGCGTCTCGTGACTCTGCCCGCGCCGGCGCTCCTCGAGATCGTGCACCAACTCGATCAAGCGCGAGACCAGCGGTGTCGGGACGCCGACTTCCGAGCCGATCGAAACGATCGGCCCGAGCTGCGCATCGGCCTCGGTGCGGCGATGGCGGACGGCGATGTCGCGCCAGATGCCGCTATGGGTCTTGGCCGACCTGCGGTTGAAGGCGACCATCTCGTCGAGCGAACGCTCGGCCACCGCGCGAGCGGCGTCCGGCGCGAACGCGCTCGGGTCGAAGCCGTTGAACCCTTCGGGCGTGATGCGTCGCGCCTGGGCCACGCGCATCACCTCGCGCGCGATCTCGACGTAGACGTCGCGGTACCTCGGATCGGCCAGCGCGTCGGCGATGGAGTCATTGGTCAGTGCGGTGGCGAAGAGCTGCGCCCCATAGGCGAGCTTGCCCCAGAGGTAGCCCCAGATGTTCGTGGTCACGACGGCACGGTCGTCGAAGTCGAGGAACGCGCGATGCAGCTCTCCGACGCGCGGCGTCACGCGCCCATCGATCTCGCCAAGCACGACCGCGCCGCGCCCGGCGTACTGGATCACGCCCGGCCCCAGGTAGTCCGCGCCGAAGTTGACGAAGCAGCCGATCGTGCGAGCGTCGCCGACGATCGAGGTGATGACCAGCTCGTTCAACCCGTTCTGCGCCGATACGACGTACCCAGCGGGGGTCACGTGCCGGGCGAGCGCGCGCGTGGCCGCTTCGGTGTCCTGCGCCTTCACGGCAAGGACGACCCGCTCGAACTCGCCGCTCAGCGCATTCGGGGTGAACGCGGGTATGCGGGAGGTGAACTGCGCCAGCGGCCCCTCGATGCGCAGCCCAGCCGTGTTGATCGCGGCGACGTGCTCCTCCGCCTGGTCGACGAACGTGATGTCATGCCCGGCGCGGGCGAGATGCGCACCGATCGTTCCGCCGATCGCCCCAGCGCCCCAGATCAGTAGCTTCACATCGATCAGCCTCCGCGATTTTCCGCGAGTCCGTCGCCGATCAGACTGAGCGCGACACCGACGACGAGCAGTGCGAGGCCCGGGAGCGTCGTCATCCACCACGCGAGCAAGAGGAACTGGCGCCCTTCAGCGATCATCGCGCCCCATTCGGGCGTGGGCGGCTGCGGACCGAGCCCGAGGAAGCTCAGCGTCGCCCCGGTGAGGATCGCCAGGACCATGCCCGTGAAGACATAGATCAGCGCGGGCGCGATCACGTTCGGCAGGATGTGGCGGCTCATGATGCGCGCAGACGAGCAGCCGATCGTCCGGGCGGCCTGCACGTACTCCAGGTGACGCGTCGCGAGCGTTTCCCCGCGCGTGATGCGCGCGTACGGGATCCAGCCGACCGCCCCGACCGCGATGTAGAGGTTGGTCAACCCCGGTCCAAGGATGCTCATGATCGCGATCACCAGGATCAGAAACGGGAATGCCATCAGCACATCCACGACGCGCATGAGGAGCGTGTCCAGTTTTCCGCCCAGATAGCCGGTCGCGATGCCCATCAGGCTGCCGAAGAGGAACGGGAACAAGACCGAGAGCAGGCCGATCTGCAGATCGAGCCGCGTGCTGTAAGCGATCCGGCTCCAGATGTCGCGCCCGAAGTTGTCGGTCCCGAGGATGTGACCCGCGCTGAATGGCGGCAAGAACGCCTCGGTGAACCGCTGCTCCAGCGGGTCATAGGGCGTGAGCAGCGGCGCGGTGATGGCCACGACGACGACAAGCCCGAGCAGCACGAGGCCGATCAGCAGCGTCGGCCCGAGCCTGATCCGCCGCGCGGCGGACCCAGGCCGCGCCACTGGAATGACGTCTGCCAGTGGCTGGGCATCGAGAGCTTTACTCATAGGTCACTCTCGGGTCGAGGAATGAATAGGACAAGTCGACCGCCAGGTTGACGACGATCACCAGGACCGCACTGACCACCGTGATGGCCTGGACGACCGGATAGTCACGAGCCGAGATGGACTGGATCAGCAACTGGCCGGTCCCGGGCAGGGCGAACACCGTTTCGACAACGATGGTGCCTCCAACCAGGAACCCGAACTGCAAGCCGAAGATGGTGACGGTCGAGAGCAGTGCGTTCCGCAGCACGTGGCGCAGGAGCACCACCGTCTCGGAGAGCCCCTTGGCGCGTGCGGTGCGTATGTAGTCCGAGCGCAGGGTCAGGATGATCTGACTGCGCAGATTGCGGATGAGGACGGCCGACAGCTGCAGAGCCAGCGTGAGTGCTGGGAGGAACAGATACCAGATGTGCTCCGGCACGGTTTCACCGAATCCGGCCACCGGGAACCAATGCAGGGTGAGCCCGAACAGCAAGATCAGCAGGATGCCGAACCAGAAGTTGGGCGTCGTCAGCGCGAACAGGAACCCTATCCGAATGAGCTGGTCCGGCCATCGTCCTTTGTTGACGGCGGCCACGATGCCGAAGAAGAGCGTGATGAGAGCAGCGAGGCCCATGGCGTAGCCGGCCAGCGCGAGCGACACCGGCACCCGGGTCAGCACGAGCGCGCCGACGGGCTGGCGATAGAGCAGCGACTGGCCCATGTCACCCCGCGCGAATCCCGACACGAAGATCCAGTACTGCTCGAGGACTGGGCGGTTCAGTCCCAGCTGCTCGCGAAGCTCCGCGGCCTTCTGGTCCGTCGCACGGTCTCCCAGGATCAAAAAGGCGGGATCCCCGGGCAGGATCCGCACCATGCCGAAGATGACGACGGTGACGCCGAAAAGCACGAAGACCATGAGGATGAGACGTCTGCGGATGTAGGCGGCACGGCCCATGTCAGTGATCGGTCATGAATAGACCAGCGGCCGGGTGGCCGATAGCCCGCCACGGACTATCAGCCACCCGCCTTCGGCTATTTGGTGATCTTCACGGTCTCGAACCGGTAGTACGACAGCCCGTCGATCGCGAAGCCAGTCACATTGCTGCGCCAGCCGGCCGTCGCCCCCAGGTAGGCGATGAAGGCAAGGGGCGCGGCGTCGAGATAGATCTTCTGAATTTCGGAGTACAGCCCCTCCCGCTTCTTCGCATCCTGCTCGAGATCGGCTTTGGTGATCTTGCTGTTCAGGTCCGGATTGTTATATCGGGTCCAATACGCGAAGGGGCTCGCGCCTCCGCGCATGGCGTAATTCACGATCTGGGTCGGGTCGTTCATGTCGTTCGTCCACGCAGACGGCGTCGACATGTAGTTGCCCTCGCGATAGTTCGTACGAACGACGGCGGTGTCAAGGGTCTGGATGTCCACCGTCACGCCGAGCTTCGCCCACGCTTCCTTGAGGATCACGGCGGTGTTGGCGAAATTGGTGTTGCCCGCGCGCACCTGCATGTCCATCTTGAACCCGGCCGCGCCGGACGACTCCGACATCAGCTTCTTGGCCTTCTCGAGGTCGTAGGGATATCCGGTGAGGCTCTTGTCCCAATACGTGCCCATCGGGATCGGCGAGTTCATGAACTTCGCCTGGCCGAAGTAGACGCTCTTGATGATCGCGTCCTTGTCCGTCGCGTAGTTCAATGCCTGCCGCACCTTTAGGTCGTTCAGCGGCGGCTTCGAGTTGTTCAGCATGACGAACGCGGCCTGCTGGATCGTGAACGTCTGCGCTTTCACGTTGGGCTGCGTGCTCAGCGCGGCGATCTGGCTGAACGGCACGAAGTCGACCAGATCAGTCTCGCCTCCCTGCAGCTTCAACACGCGGGTGTTGTCATCGGGGATGTATTCGATGCGCACTTCGTCGACCGCGGGCTTGCTCTTCCAGTAGTTCGGGTTCCGCTTCAGAACGATCGGGTCGCCCTTCTTCCAACCTTCGACGTAGTAGGCGCCCGTGCCCTTGGTCTTCCAGGCCAGCGCGTTGTCGTAGTCCTTCGCATCGGTGGCCTTCGCCATCTCCGCGGGAAGGACGCCGCCTGAGAACATCGCCAGCACCGAGAGGAGCGGAGCGTACGGCTGCGACAGCGTGACCTTGACGGTCTTGTCGTCGGGCGCGGTGATGTCCTTGATCGCGACGTAGTTGTCTTTCCAGGCGCTCTTCGTCCCGCCGCGGGCCATATCGAGGGAGGCCTTCACGTCGCCTGCCTTCATCAGCGAGCCGTCGGAGAACTTGACGCCATCGCGCAGCGTGAAGGTCCAGGTCAGGCCATCAGCGGACGGTTCCCACTTGGTCGCGAGACCCGGCTCGAGGCCGACCCCATCCTGGGACGTGCGGAGCAGCGTGTCGTACACGTTGACCGAGAGGAACAGCGCGGGATTGTCGTCGATCTGCCAGGGGACGAACGGGCTGAATGGCTCCGCGTTGCGCGCCATCCTCAGCACTTGCGGCCCAGCGCTTGCAGCTGGCTGGTCCGTCGCCGTTCCTGTTCCGGTCTGCGTGCATGCGCTCAGGAGCAGTAGTGCGATGACCGCCGATGCGACAGGGCGTCTTGTCCTGCGTATGAACATGATCCTCTCCCTCTCCGGCGAAGGTGATGCGGACGATCGAACGTCGCCGGCTCGTGTCGTCAGCCGCGAGCAACCGTGTCGAGTTCGCGACTCCCCTCGGGGCACGTTATCACGTCAACCCCACGCCAAGAATCATCATCGCGATCCGGTTCGGTGCTCGCGCTGGACGACCGGGTCGCCGAGGAGTTCACCCGGCCGCTACCGGAACGGTGATGATCTGGTTCAGGTGGCGCGTCTGACTCGCGTCGCGCGGCCCCGCCAGGGTGCCCTGGCGGGGCCGGAAGCAACGGCGCGAAACCGGCTCAACTGTGGCGGATCACGGAATGCGTGAACTTCCTGGACGACCACTCGCGGCTGTGTCTTGGGTCGGTGGCGCTCGCGGTGACGACCGCGGTCGACGTTGGGCGGATCTTCCAAGCGGCGCGCACCGCGCACGGCACACCGG
>JANMWW010000194.1:0-2078 GCA_031394155.1 Chloroflexota bacterium
CCTGTGACCACCGCGGGCGCGGTGTAGCCGTGGTGCATCGAGTAGGTGTCCATGATCCAGGCCATCGTCTGGGCATTCGTGTTCACATCGGGCGCGGGGATGTCGCGCTCCGGACCGATGAGCAGCATGATCTCGGTCGCGTAGCGGCGCGTCAGGGTCTCCAGTTGCTGGCTGCTCATGCCCTTCGGATCGCAGATGACGCCGCCCTTGGCGCCGCCATACGGGATGCCGACGACCGCGCACTTCCATGTCATCCACATCGCGAGTGCCTTGACTTCGTTCAGCGAGACCGACGGGTGGTAGCGAATGCCGCCCTTCCCGGGACCGCGCGAGACGTTGTGCTGCACCCGATAGCCGGTGAAGACCTTCACCACGCCATCGGTCATACGCACCGGGAAATGCACGATGAGCTCGCGCTGGCATTCGGCGAGGATCGCGCGCATGTTCGGGTCCAGGTGCAGGCGGTCGGCCGCGATGCCGAACTGCTCCTGCGCGACGGCCCAGGGGTCGGTCTGCGTGTGATCGATGACCGCGGCGTTCTTCGTAGCCAAGTCTTCCTCCGTGCGGTTCAGGCGCCGAATCGTGCGACGTTGATCTTTTCGACGACGAGCCAATCGCTGTTCTCGCCACCGGGAGCGTAGACGCTGTTCCAGTTCTTCAGCACGACACGCCGGAAGCCCTGCGTCGCCAGCGTGTCGCGCCAGGATCGGAGCGCGCGGGAGACGTAGGGCGTCAGACGCACGTTCAGGCTGGGCGTGAGCACCCCTTCCAGGTGGCGTCGGCGCTCGAGCAGCGGGACCTCCATGAGCGATTCGCCGTCGACCTCGAGCAGGTCGAACGCGGCGAAGATGCGCCGGCCGCCGGGGTTGCGCGTCAGTGCGTTGCCCTGCGGGTCCATCTCGAGCTCGGCCTCGTCCAGGAATCCGTCCACGATCACGCCGTCGAGGATCGCGGTACTCGAGCGCGTGTCAGCGACGATCGCGTCATAGAGCTCCCGGGGCCCATCCACTGGACCGTCATAGCCGATAAAGCGCGGCCCCGTGTGCCCCACTCGGACCAAAGCGCGCACACCCTTCCACTCGGGCTCCAGGATGTGGCCGGACGGCTCCGCTCTCTCGCGAACGTAGCGCGGACGTTGGGGCGCGAACTCGGTCCCGATGGCGTTTTTCAACGGTTTGACGCCCAAGTATCCCACCCTCTTGACAGACAGAACGCGTGTTCTATTATGCGAACGTCTGTTCTAAATGACCTTTTGAGGGGAGTCTCGCAGTGGCCATTGCTCATGTCGCTGTCTACACCAGCCCTTCCCCACGCCACGCTGCGGCGGTGTCCGGATCGCGGGTGCCGCCGCGCGTGTATACCCCCTACCCGACCCGTCGGCTCACTCGGCCGATGGCCGTTCGCGCCGACGCGGATGCGACGGGTGGCGTCTCTGGTCGGACGCGCCTGCCGTTCCTCCGCGGCCGGCGCGAGCGTTCCGCCTAGCTCCTAGCCTTCCTTCTTCTTCTCGCCATCGCCGTCGCCGCGCGCGAATGCCGCGAGCGGCGCGGCGAGCGCGGCAAATTCAGTCGGGATGATCCACTTCGTCGAGGGTGACGCGCCGATCGCCTTCAGCGCCTCCAGGTACTGGAGTGTCATGGTCCGCGTGTCGGCGTGGCCCGCGGCATCGTTGATCTTGTCGAGCGCAAGCCCGAACCCCTCCGCTCGGAGGATCTGAGACTGGCGTACGCCTTCGGCCTGGAGGATGTTCGACTGCTTGTCACCCTCGGCCACGAGGATGGCGGACTGCTTCTTTCCTTCTGCCTCGAGGATCGCCGCCCGCCGGATGCGCTCGGCGGTCATCTGGCGGTTCATGGCCTCCTGGATGTCCCTTGGCGGGATGATCTCCCGGATCTCGACCCGGTTCACTTTCACTCCCCAGCGGTGGGTCTCCTCATCGAGCTTGACGCGTAGGACCTCGTTCATCTGCTCGCGCTTGGCGAAGCAGTCGTCAAGGGCCAGGTCGCCGATCACCGCGCGCAAGGTGGTCGACGCGATCTGCTGGACCTGCTGGCGGAAGTTCGTGACCTTGATGACCG
>JANMWW010000155.1:0-4008 GCA_031394155.1 Chloroflexota bacterium
CTGAGATCTCCGTTGGCCTCGCGCTCGGCCTCGCCGTGGCGCGGGCGCGCCGCTCGGCCCGCGACGGCCTCGTTCCGCTGTTCATCGTTGCAGTCATCGCGATAGAGGCGTTGCTGAAGCTCGCCGTCGCCCATCCCGCGCCGCCGTCCGACCGGTCGCGGACGATCGAGCTGCTGCCTCATGTGCAGGTCGCCTTCGCGAGCTCGTTTCCCAGCGGTCACGTCGCGCGCCTGACGTTCGTTGCCGCGATCGTCCGCGGCGTGCCCACGTGGGTGCGCGTCCTTGCCGTTGTTCTGATGATCCTGAGCCGCCTCTATTTGGGCGAGCACTGGTTGTCCGATTGTTTGGGCGGGCTCGCTCTCGGCTGGCTCGTGGCGAAGGCCACGCGTCTGCTCGAGCGGACCTAGTCGTGGGCAACGACGCGTCTGTCAGACTTCGAGACGTGAGTCTCGCCATTCGCGCGGAGCACGTGACGAAGACATATCGCGTGCGTCGCGAGCGCCAGCGCACCATAAAGGAGTCGCTGCTCCGCCAGTACGGACCGCCGAAGGTCGTCGAGGCGCTGAAGGACATCTCCTTCAGCGTGGAGCCGGGGGAGACCTACGGCATCGTCGGCGCGAACGGCTCGGGCAAGTCGACGCTGCTGAAGCTCATGGCCGGCACGTCGCGGCCTACGAGCGGCACGATCGAGGTGAACGGCCGCGTCTCTGCGCTGCTCGAGCTCGGCGCCGGCTTCCATCCCGACTTCACCGGGCGCGAGAACGTCTTCCTGAACGCGTCGCTTCTGGGGCTCTCGCGCAAAGAGACCGAGCGGGTGCTGCCGACGATCATCGACTTCTCCGAGCTCGGCGATTTTTTCGACGCGCCGGTGAAGACGTATTCGTCCGGCATGTACATGCGCCTCGCGTTCTCGGTCGCGGCGCACGTCGACCCCGACGTGCTCCTGATCGACGAGATCCTCGCCGTGGGGGACGAGTACTTCCAGCGCAAGTGTTACGCGAAGCTCAACGAGTTCCGCGCGGCGAAGAAGACGATCTGCTTCGTGTCGCACGATCTCGCGGCGGTCGAGCGGCTCTGCCGCCGTGGCCTGCTCCTGTACAAGGGTGAGGCGCGCGTCGACGGCGACATCAAGCGCGTGCTCGAGGCGTATCACGAGCTGGTCGAGGCGCAGGAGGAGCACGCGCTCGCGGGCGCCGCGCCGAAGGGCGACCGCTGGGGAAGCGGTGAGATCAAGATCGACGCGGTCACGATTCACGCGGGTGGCGACGAGACGCATGTGGTGCATTCGGGCGACCCGTTCGAGATCCGGCTCGGATACAGCGCCGTCGATGAGCGCGACGCGGTCTTCGGCATCACGATCTACCAGGACGACGGCACGTCGGTCTACGGGACGAACACGAAGAACGACGACCTGCCGATCCGCGTGAAGCGCGCGGGACACGTTTCCTTCTGCGTCGACCGGTTGGCTCTCTTGCCCGGACGGTACGAGCTCGACGTCGCTGTGACCTCTCCCGAGCTCCACGCCTACGACTACCATTCGAAGCGCTACACGTTCCGCGTCACCGGCGCGCCCGGGGAGGTGGGAACGGCCCGGATCGACCACCGTTGGGAGGCGTCGTGACCTCTGCGATGACGCCGGACGCGCTGCGCGCCGGCTACGAGCGCATCTGGAAGACCACCGACATGCGCGAGAGCCAGGAGTACTACGCCCGCTGCCTCGCCCTCGCGGAGCCGCGCCCCGGCGACAAGGTGCTCGACGTGGCCTGCGGCGGCGGCTACCTGCTCATGGAAGCGGAGCGCGCGGGGCTCGAGGCCCACGGCATCGACATCGCGCAGGCCGCCATCGATCGGGCGCAGACCTTCGCGCCGAAGTCGATCCTCGTGCGCGGGGACGCCGAAGCCCTGCCCTACGAGGACGGTTCGTTCGACATCGTCACGTGCCTCGGCTCGCTCGAGCACTTCCTCGACCCGCCGAAGGCCCTCGAGGAGATGCGCCGCGTGCTCGGCCCCAGCGGTCGCGCGGTCGTCGTCGTCCCGAATCAGTGGTTCGCGTACGACGTCGCGCGCGGTTGGATCGAGGGCAAGGGCCTGTGGCATGGTCAGGAGTCGGAACGGTATTTCTCCATCGAGCAGGCGCGAGAGCTGATCGGCGCGTCGTTCGCCGTCTCGCACGAGGAGGGCTGGAACCCGCCGCGCGGCCTCGCGCAGGCAACGCGCCCGTTCACCGGGCGCTCCCGGCGCGCCGCGCTCCGCGTCTACGGCTGGCTGCGGACGCGCCTTCCGATCGCCGCGTCGTACGTCTTCATCTTCGTCGGGACGAGGAACCCGAACGACGCCCCCTCGTCCGTGCTGCCGCACCGCGACGCCGTGGTGCCGGGTGGCTGGCATGAAGCGGAGGAGTCGAGTCGCTGGACGAATGGACCCGCGTCGGCGTGGCTGCGCCTCGGAGCGAAGGTCGAAGCGACCCTGATGCATGTGAACCCGACCGCCGAGCGGATCCGAGTGTCGTTTCGCGCCGACGACACGACGCTCGGTGCAATCCAGCTCGAACGCGGGAAGTGGACCGACGCGTCCTTTGATGTTCCGCAGCACCTCCGCGGGCACGTTGCGCGTGTCACGATCACGCCGGAGCGCACCTGGTCGCCCGCGGAGCACGGCATCAAGGACGATCTGCGCACGCTTGGCGTCTCGGTCCGCAAGATCGCATCACCGTGAGCGAGCCGCTCGACCTCGAGGCGCTGCTCGCGGAGGTCCGCGAGCGGGTCCGCCGCAAGCGCGAGCGCGGGATCTATGGCGCCGACGTCGTGGCGCTCATGCGCACGGAGCTCCCCGGTGGTCGCCGGCTGCTCTCAGACGACATGAAGGATCCGGTCGGAGCGCTCGCCGAGGCGCTCGACGACGATGTGATCTACGACCCGACGAGCCACAAGCGCTTCGTCGGCCCGTTCATCACGCTCGGACGCCGCGTGCTCATCAGCCTGCTGCGGTGGTGGATGGCCGCGATCACCGACCGTCAGGAGCGCATCAACCGCCTCCTCGCGGCCACGTACGACGTCGAAGGACAGCTCGCGCCGCGCTTCGGCGAGCGCCTCGCGCGCCTCGAGCGCGAATGGCAGCAGCGCAAGGAGCACGAGGTCGCCGCGAACATGCACTCCGTCTACTTCCAGGCGCGCTTCGGCGGCGACGAGCCGGTCATCCGCCAGCAGTCCGAGGCGTTCATCGAGCTGTTCAGCGGCCGCGAGCGCGTCCTCGATCTAGGGTGCGGCCGCGGCATCTTCCTCGAGCTGCTGAAAGACCGCGGCATCAGCGGCTACGGCATCGACCTCGATCCGAAGATGGTCGCGCAGGCGCGCGAGCGCGGGTTCGAGGCGTTCGAGCAGGACGCCCTCGACCACATCGAGAGCCTGCCGGCGAAGTCGATCGACGGCGTGTACGCGCGTCACATCGCCGAGCACGTCCTGCCGGGCGATCTTGTCGCGATGCTCCGCGCGCTGAGGCGCGCGCTGCAGCCCGGCGCTCCGGTGGTGTTCGTGACGCCGAACGTCGCGAACCTGTCCGTCGGCGCGCACACCTTCTGGATGGACCCGAGCCATCTGCGCCCGATCCCGCCGGACCTCTTCAAGTTCTATCTCGAGGTGGAGGGCTTCCGCGGCGTGGGCGTTCGCACCTTCCAACCTTCCGACCAGCGGCTGTCCGAAGAGTTCAACGACGCGCGCGCACGTGACAACGCGCGGCTGCTCAATCAGACGCTCTTCGGTGATCGCGATTACGCCGTGGTCGGTTTCCAGCCGGACGCATGACCGCGGTCCATCAGTTCCATCCGGTGCTCGCGCCCGGCGACGCGATGTCGGACCACCTCTTCGCGCTACGCAAGCGCTTCCAGGAGTGGGGCTACGAGTCGGAGGCCTACGCCGTCGAGACGAAGCCGGGCCTTCCGGTCGATGCGCGTTCGTACCGCGAGCTCTTCCGAAAGGTGCAGCCCGACGACACGCTGCTCCTCCATTACTC
>JANMWW010000239.1:0-3011 GCA_031394155.1 Chloroflexota bacterium
CTCCAAGCACGCCTGGGCCTACCGCCAGGTCTCGCTCCTCACCCGGCGCCCGCCGGGCCGCGAGGCATACCCGGGGGACGTCTTTTACCTACACTCGCGCCTTCTGGAGCGCGCCGCACGTCTCAATAAGGAGAACGGCGGCGGCTCGCTCACGGCCCTGCCGCTCATCGAGACGCAGGCCAACGATGTGTCGGCCTACATCCCGACGAACGTGATCTCGATCACCGACGGCCAGATCTATCTCGAGACGGACCTCTTCAACCAGGGCATCCGTCCGGCGATGAACAGCGGCCTGTCGGTCTCCCGTGTCGGTGGCGACGCGCAGACCAAGGCCATGAAGGCCGTCGTGAAGAGCCTCAAGTCCGACCTCGCGCAGTACCGCGAGCTCGCGGCCTTCGCGCAGTTCGGCTCAGATCTCGACAAGGCGACGCAGCAGCAGCTCCGTCGCGGCGAGCGCGTCGTCGAGGTCATGAAGCAGCCGCAGTACCAGCCGCTCTCGCTCGTGCGGGAGGTCGTGATCATCTTCGCTGTCTCGAACGGCTACCTCGACGATATCCCCGCGAACCGCGTTCGGGATTTCGAGCGCGACCTGTTCCGCTTCATGGACGCGCAGTACAAGCAGACCGCTGACGCGATCGGCGAATCGAAGAAATTCGATGCGGAGACCGAGAAGCAAATCCGCGCGATGCTCGACGAGTTCAAGAAGTCCAGCAACTACGCGGACAAGCCCGCGCCGACGGCGGCAAAGCCCGAGCCGGGAAAGCCTGGGGCCAAGAAGCCCGAGCCGGGCAAGCCCGCCGCAGCAAAGCCCGAGGCGAAGAAGCCCGAGCCAGCGAAGGCACACGCCTAAATGCCGTCCGAGCGTGATCTGCGCCGGCGTGTCAAGTCGGTCAAGAACATCCAGCAGCTCACGCGCGCGATGCAGCTCGTCGCTGCGTCGAAGATGCGCCGTGCCCAGGAGGCCGTCCTGGCTGCTCGGCCGTTCGAGCAGCGGCTCCGTGAGGTCCTGAACGACCTCGCGCCCTACGCCGATCCCGAGGTGAGCCCGCTGCTCCAGCGTCGCGACTCGGCAAAGAAGGTCGCCGTCGTCCTCATCACGACGGACCGCGGCCTGGTGGGTCCGATGAACGTGAACCTGTTGCGCATGGCGTTGCGCTTCGCGCAGGAGCAGGCCGCTGTCCAGTACATCGCCGTCGGCCGCAAGGGCATCGGCTCGTTGCGGCGTATCCGCGCGTCGGTGACCGCGGAGTTCCCGGGCATCCCCGACCGGCCCTCGACGAGTGACACGAACGCGATCGCCCGTGAGGCGGTGGACGAGTTCCTCGCCGGCGACGTGGACGAGGTGCATCTCGCGTTCACGAAGTACATCAACACGCTCCGGCAGGAGCCCACCATCCGGCGCCTGCTCCCGCTCGTCCCGGAGGACGAGGACATCGACGACCGCGCGCCACTGCAATACCTCTTCGAGCCAGACCCGGAGACGGTCCTGAACGCGATCCTGCCGAGATTCGTAGAGGTCGCGGTGTATCAGGCGATCCTCGAGAACAAGGCCTCGCAGTTCTCGGCGCAGATGGTGGCCATGCGCAACGCGACGGATTCCGCGGGCGATCTCATCAGCGAGCTCGCGCTCGCCGCGAACAAGGCGCGCCAGACACGCATCACCAAGGAAATGTTGGAGATCGCTTCAGGCGCCGAAGCGCTCTCGAAGGGGTAGGACATGGCTGTTGCAACGAAGCAAACGAAGAAGAAGGAAGAAGCGGCCATCGGCACCGTGGTGCAGATCATCGGACCGGTCCTCGACGTCCAGTTCGAGGAAGGTCACCTTCCGGAGATCTATCACGCGCTCACGGTGACGCGCGACAACGGCGAGATCGTCGTCGCGGAAGTGCAGCAGCACCTCGGCAACAACTGGGTCCGCGCGGTCGCCATGTCCACGACCGACGGTCTGCGGCGCGGCATGAAAGCGACGAACACGGGCGAGTCCATCACCGTGCCGGTGGGCGAGAAGACCCTCGGGCGCGTCTTCAACGTCGTCGGCGAGCCGATCGACGGAGGTCCTGCGATCGAAGGCGTGCGGCGCGATCCGATCCACCGCGCGCCGCCGTCATTCGCCGACCAGTCGACCCAGGCGGAGATCTTCGAGACGGGCATGAAGGTCGTCGACCTCATCTGCCCGTTCCTCAAGGGCGGCAAGTCCGCGGTGTTCGGCGGCGCCGGCACCGGAAAGACCGTCGTCATCCAGGAGCTCATTCGCAACGTGGCCGCCGAGCACGGTGGCTATTCGATCTTCTGCGGCGTGGGCGAGCGCTCGCGCGAAGGAACGCAGCTGCTCGGCGAGATGAGAGAGTCGGGTGTCATCGACAAGATGTCGATGGTCTTCGGTCAGATGAACGAGCCGCCTGGAGCGCGGCTGCGCGTGGCGCTCACCGGTCTGACGATCGCGGAGTACTTCCGCGACGAGGAGGGCCGCGACCTCCTGATCTTCATCGACAACATCTTCCGATTCACGCAGGCCGGTGCCGAGGTCTCTGCGCTGCTCGGCCGCATGCCGAGCGCCGTTGGCTATCAGCCCACGCTCGGCACCGAGATGGGTGAGCTGCAGGAGCGCATCACGTCGACCAAGAAGGGATCGATCACCTCGCTGCAGGCCGTGTATGTCCCGGCCGACGATTACACCGACCCCGCTCCGGCCACGACGTTCGCGCATCTCGACGCATCGATCCGTTTGGAGCGGTATCTCACCGAGCTCTCGCTGTACCCCGCGGTCGATCCACTCACCTCCACCAGCCGCGCGCTCGATCCGCTCATCGTCGGGCAGGAGCACTACGACACCGCCCGCGAAGTTCAGCGCGTGCTCCAGCGTTACAAGGACCTCCAGGACATCATCGCGATCCTCGGCGTCGATGAGCTCTCCGACGACGACAAGCTGCTTGTCGCGCGCGCGCGCAAGATCCAGCGGTTCCTCGCGCAGCCACTGTTCGTGGCGAAACAGTTCACCGGGCTCGAGGGCG
>JANMWW010000259.1:0-4913 GCA_031394155.1 Chloroflexota bacterium
CGGCCTGCGCAGGTTGGCCCTCCGCCCCAGATGGGCTCCGGACTGAGCCAGCCCGGCGATCCCGAACCCGATGACGATGAGGAGCGTCCCGCCCCACGTGAATTCGGGATTCGTGGAGATGAACCGCATCCAGAGTCGGGCATTGATGCCCCACGCGAGGCCTCCCAATAGCCCACCCATGAGAACGAAGGGCCACGGTGCGTTGCCCCAGACGGCGAGGAGCCGCCGCGCCGACGAAGTTCCTCGGTCCGATGCTTGCCTGTAGACGCTCCGGACGGTCAAGCGGGTCAACGGTACATGAGACGCATGCAGGGCCGCCGCAGATCCGCGTCGAGCCCGCCCAGGTCTCGAACCCTGGTCACGGGACAGGGAGCGGGACTCGTTGACTTCGCGGTTGTCACGCACTTCGAGCACGCGGACCACCCCGACGCTTCCTTCGCCAAGCGCGGTCAGCAAGCACCTGAAGGTGCTCGAGCGCGCCGGGCTCGTTTCGCGCGGCAAGGAGGCGCAGTGGCGGCCGGCGGCGCTCACGGCAGGCCCGCTCAAGGAGGTCGACGACTGGGTCGAGCGCTATCGCGTGATCTGGGAGCAGCGGCTCGATCGGCTGGACGAATACCTGAAGGAACTGCAAGCGAAGGAGAAGCGACATGGCCGCAAGCGATAGCGTCACCGAGGTGCCGACGAAGGATCTCGTCATCGAGCGCGTCTTCGACGCGCCGCGCGAGTGGGTCTTCGACGTCTTCACCACGGCCGAGCATCTGCAGAAGTGGTGGGGCCCCAAAATGGTCGGCATTTCGGTCGCGGAATTCGACGCGCGGCCGAGCGGGAAGATCTTCCTTGCGGAGCGCGGACCTGACGGCGCGATGGTCTATATCGCCGGCGTCGTGCGCGAGATCGAGAGACCCTCGCGCCTCGTGTTCGCGATCCATTTCGCGAACGAGAAGCGCGAGCGCGTGTCGCCCCCCGCTCGCTCGGGCCTCGGTACAGCGTGGGACGGGGAGATCGTCAGCAACGTGACGTTCAGCGCCGAGGGTCCGCAAACGCGCGTCACCATCCGCACGGTACGGTCGGGCGTCACGGCCGAGTGGAGCGAGGGTGCGCGCTACGGCTGGGGCGAGGCGCTCGACAAGCTTGGGCACGCGATCGCGGACGACATGCGCGTCAACTCGACGGGCGATCGCGAGATCGTGATCACGCGCACCTTTAACGCGCCGCGCGCGCTTGTCTACGAAGCCCTCACGAACCCGGAGCACGTGAAGAACTGGTGGGGTCCGCGTCAGTACGGCGCGGTGAGCGCGGCCGGCGAGTTCCGTCCCGGCGGGCGCTACCGCTATGCGCAGACCGGACCGCAGGGCGAGGTCGCGTTCTCGGGCGAGATCCACGAGTCGTCGCCGGAGCGGATGTCTACACGGAGGAGTTCGAGGTCATGCCTGGCCACGCCGCGGACGTGACCGTGACGCTCGACGAGCGCGAGGGCAAGACGGTGATGACGCTGCGCTCGGTCTACCAGTCAAAGGAGGACCGCGACGCGGTCATTGGCTCGGGCATGGAGTGGGGCGCGCGTCTTTCGTATTTGCAGCTCGACGAGGTCATCGACTCGCTCGGAAAGGCGGCGTAGCGGCGCTAGGAGGCGCGGATTCTCCAGCTATTTGGCACTTGCTGAATGCGCGCCCGTGATTTTCATCGTGCTCCGGTCCACACTTTGGCGCTATGGCCGAGGTCACATTCGGCGACCCGTTGCTGCGACGCGAGCTCCGCGGCGCGGCCCTCGTCGGCGCGCGCGCCGTAGCCGGCACGCTGTGCGGGTTTGCCGTAGTCCTGTTCATTCGTGGAATCCCAAGCGCGCTCGAGCGCGCGGCCGACCGCGCTCAGCTCGCGATCAGCCAGGGACACGGCGAATCCTGGTTCGAGCCCGCGAGCGTCCTGTTCGTCTGGATCGGCATTGCCGCGGCGGTAGTGTGGCTCGCGCTCGCTGCGCTGATCCTCTGGCGTCGATCGCGTGACCTTTTTGGGATCTTCCTTGCGGTGGGATTCGTCGCGATCGGGGTCATCGTCGTGAGCGTTGACCAGATCCTCATGAACGGCGGAGCGGCGAACGTTCACCAGGGTGACGCGCTGAACGAACTCGGTCGCTCCGTCGTCTGGCTGCTCACGGCGTTCTCGCTGGTCTGGATCTTCGCATTCCCAGACGGGCGCATCGTGCCGCGCTGGACCATGGGCATCCTCGTCTTCTGGGCCGCCTGGGCGCTGCTTCGTATCCCGTTTCCCGCTGAGTTCGCGCATCAGCGCTACGGCACGATCGGTGGGCTGCTCTATATCGCCGCCCCGCTCACCGCGCTCGGGACTCTCATTTACCGCTTCGCGCGCACGCCCGACCCTGTCCAGCGTCTGCAGCTGAAGTGGCTCGTTTACGGCGGGGTACTCATCGTCGCGGCCTGGGTCACAAGCGTCATCGTCCCGCTGCTCGGCGTTGTGGACGGCTCCGTCGGCTCGCAGTTCATCTATCGGACGTTGAGCTCAGGATGGCTCGCGGCCGCGTCGGTGCTGCTACCGCTGACGATCGCGATCGCGATCTTCCGGCAGGGCCTCTTCAACATCGACCTGCTCATCAGCCGCACGCTCATGTACAGCGTGATGACGGTCGTCCTCGTCGCCGCGTTCGTCATCATCGGCACGATCGCCCAACGCGCCTACGCCGCGGTGGCCGGTTCTGAATCCGTCATGGTCACCCTCACCGTCGCGGTACCGATCGCGCTCGCCTTCATTCCGCTGCGCACCCGCATGCAGTCGATCGCCGACCGCTTCCTCTCGGACCGTGCCGTGCTCACCGTCGTTTTCCTCGACCTCTCCGGGTCGACGGCGAAGGCAGCCCAGTTGGGCGACCGCGCGTGGCGCGAGACGCTCGAGCGATATCGGTCCGTCGTACGGCGCGAGATGCGCCGGCTTGGCGGCCGCGAGATCGACACCGCGGGAGACGGTTTCTTCGTCACCTTCGGCTCGCCGGGCGCGGCGATCCGCTTCGCGGGTGCTGCGATCGCAGCCATTCGTGGGATCGGGCTGGATGCCAGGGCGGGGCTGCACGTCGGGGAGGTCGAGGTGCAAGGGGGCCACGTCAGCGGCATCGGCGTGCACATCGGGGCCCGCATAGTGGCCGCCGCTAGCGCGGGCGAAGTCCTCGTGTCGCGGACCCTCCGCGATCTGGTCGCGGGGTCCGACATCCGGCTCGTCGACCGAGGCATGCACGGTCTGAAGGGCGTGCCCGGCCGCTGGCATCTCTATTCAGTTGCCGCCGGCTGAGGTACTGTTCGCGCCGTGCCACCGATTGGGTTCGAATCCGAGACCGTCAGGGAGATTGCTGCCGAGCTCGAGAACATGGCGAAGGCACTCCGTGCGTGGCCGGCGGGCGAAAGCACCAGTCGGCGTGGGCAGAACCCAGCGCAGCGAATCGTTGAGGCGCTGAAAAAGATCAACGCGACGCTGGCAGCGCCAGACCACAAGATCCCAGCGTCGTCGTTCAACCACATGGCGCGTGAGTTCGAGTCGATCGCTGCAGCGCTCCGCGAAGCCGCCGGCGGCGCGAAGAGCACCTAGCGACGTTACCGGCGCGTCCAAGCCAGTAGCTCATCCGCGGACCACGAATTCACGACCCGCTCGATGGTCACCCCGGTCTCGGCCGCCTTCTCGGCGCCATACGCCTGCCATTCCAGCTGACCAGGCGCGTGGGCATCCGTGTCGATCGCGAACCGGCAGCCCATCTCGACGGCGAGTTTGAGCAGATCGTTTGGCGGGTCGAGGCGCTCCGGTCGGGAGTTGATCTCGACGGCGGTCTCGAACCGCTCGCACGCGTGGAACACGAGCTCGGCGTCAAATTCCGACTGCGGCCGGCCTCGGCCGGTCACGTAGCGGCCGGTGCAATGGCCGAGCACATCGGTGTGCGGGTTTGCGATGGCGGCGATCATGCGCCGCGTCATCTGCTCCTTCTCCATGCGCAGCTTCGAGTGGACCGATGCGACGACGATGTCGAGGCGCTCGAGGATGTCGTCGCTCTGGTCGAGCGCGCCGTCTTCGAGGATGTCGACCTCGCAGGAGGCGCTCGCGGGAGAGACCGTTGGCGATGGTCAGTCGAGGCGAGTGGTCGGTGAGCGCCACGTACTCGTGACCCAGAGCGCGCGCGGCGCGGGCCATCACGTCGATCTCGGCGCCACCATCGCTCCACAGCGAGTGCACGTGGAGGTCGCCCTTGAGCTGGGCGACGAGCTGATTACCTTTCCCGACGGGGAGGGCAGTCTCCGTCTCGAGCTTGTCGAGATACGCCGTGGAGCCGGTGGTGGCGACCTCGGTGATGAGCGCAGCGGTCTTCGGGCCGATGCCGTCCAGCTCCTCGAGCGTGCCGGCGGCCACGCGAGCGCGAAGCTCATCTGCCGGGAGGATTTTCACGACCTCCGCCGCTCGCAGGTATGCGCGAACGCGATAGGGCTTCTCCCGAACTCGGTCAAGTAGGTAGGCGATCCGTTCCAGCGCCGCTACCGGCTCCATAGCGGCCACGCTACCTTCCCCGCAGATTCGGATGGCGCTAGCGAGGATGCTCGAAGTAGTACAGCGTCACGAACGCGGCGATGACCGTGACGACTGGGAATGCGAGCCGGCGAGCGATCTGCGCAGGCCGCGTCCAGTCCGCCGTCGCGACGAAGAGCAGGCCCACCGGTAATAGCGCAGCGATCGACAGCTGAGAGATGTGCGCACCCGCGCCTTCGTGCCGCTCGTCAGGTCAGAGCCGCAAGCTCGTGGAGATACGCAACGTGCGATGCCACGGCCTGGTCCCAGCTGGCGACTTTGGGATTCGAAGGCTCGACCACGAAGTACTCGTCCGGCGCATGCGCGCCGCCGCCATGTCCGAGACCGAAGTGGCCGGC
>JANMWW010000319.1:0-4890 GCA_031394155.1 Chloroflexota bacterium
CATCGGCTTCAGCATGTTCGCCGCGTCGACTGCGCCCTCGGCCGCTCCGGCGCCAACGACCGTGTGGAGCTCGTCGATGAACAAGATGATCCGGCCGTCGCTCGAGGCGATCTCCTTGAGCACGGCCTTGAGACGCTCCTCGAACTCGCCGCGGTACTTCGCGCCAGCGAGGAGGGAACCCAGGTCCAAGGCGAAGATCGTCTTTTCCTTGAGGCCCTCGGGGACGTCGCCGCGCACGATGCGCTGCGCCAGCCCCTCGACGATCGCGGTCTTGCCCACGCCGGGCTCGCCGATCAGCACTGGGTTGTTCTTCGTTCGACGTGACAGGACCTGGATGGTCCGGCGGATCTCCTCGTCGCGGCCGATGACCGGGTCGATCTTGTTCTTGCGCGCGAGGTCTGTGAGATCGCGGCCGTATTTCTCGAGCGACTGGTACTTGTTCTCAGGATTGGCGTCGGTGACCCGTTGGTTGCCACGGACGTCCTTCAGCGCGGTCAGCACTTTGTCCCGCGTCGCGCCGAGTCGCTTCAGCGTTTGACCGGTGAAGCCGGTGTCGTTGGACATCGCGAGCAAGATGTGCTCGGTCGACACGAATTCGTCCTTCAGCTCCTGCATTTCCTTCGTGGCCTGCTGGAGCACGCGGCCGAGGCGCGCGCTCGCGCCGACCTGGACGTTGCCCTGGACTTTGGCCTGTTTCTGAAGCTCGCCCTCGATCGCCCCGGCGACCTGCGCCGGCTGCACGTTCAAAGCTTGCAAGATCGCGGGCGCCGTCCCGCCCTGCTGCCCAAGCAGCGCGAGCGCGAGGTGCTCGACATCGATCTGGCTGTGGCCGTTCTCGCGCGCATAGTTCTGCGCCGCGATGAGCGCTTCCTGTGACTTCTCGGTGAGCTTGTTCGGATCGATCATTTCATTACCTGCTCAATCGCTTCGCTACCTGCCCTATCTCGCGCGTCGCGCGAGACACACAAATGGATTCGCTCCTCGCGGGTGAACCGCTCGTCGCTCAACTCTCCTCCGCTGCGCACCATGTTTCTCATCACAACAGGCTGCTTCGCGGATCTTCGGCGTGACGCTCGCCGATCGCGCGGATGGATTCCTTGTCCTCGTCGGTGAGCTTCGTCGGCAGCACGACCTTCGCGGTGACGAAGAGATCTCCGGCGCCGCCGCTCGCGCGAGGCATCCCCTGCCCCGCGAGGCGGATGGTCCTCCCGTTCTGCGTTTCCGGCGGAATCCGAAGCGAGACGCGGCCCTTGAGCGTGGGCACGGTCACTTCGGCGCCCAGAAGCGCTTCGTGCAGCGCGACCGGGAGCTCCATCCGCAGATCGTCGCCCTCTCGCTGATAGAGCGGATGCGGTTTCACGCGGGCCCGGAGGTACAGGTCGCCGGCCGGCGCACCGCCAGTGCCCGGGCCGCCCTGGCCCGCGAGCCTGATGCGTTGGCCGTCCTTGACCCCTGCCGGGATCTTCACGGCCAGGCGGCGCGACTTGCCGGTCTGATCTTTGACTTCGATCTGCTGCTCGAGTCCCTTGTATGCATCGGGCAGTGCGATCTCGAGTTCGTACTCGACGTCCTGTCCCGTGGCCGCGCGCGCTCCGCGACGGCTGCGCGTGCGTCCGAAGAGCTCGTCCGCGGTCATGGTCCCGGACCCACCGCCGGCGTCGCCGAAGATCGACCGGAAGAAGTCGGAGAACGCCCCGGCATCGCCCTCGAAATCAGCTCCGCCCGGGCTGCCGTTGGAAGACCACGTAAATCCACCAGGTTGGCGGCCCCGGTTGCCGGGGTTTGCGTACCGCGCGAAGTCCGGGCCGATCGTGTCGTAGCGCTTGCGCTTGTCCGGATCGCTGAGGACCTCGTTGGCCTCGTTGACCTCCTTGAAGCGCTTCTCGGCCTCGGGCTTCTTGTTCACATCAGGGTGGTATTGCCGGGCGAGCTTCCGGTAGGCCTTCTTGATCTCCTCGGTGCTCGCACTCTTCGAGACACCGAGTGTCTTGTAGTAGTCCTTGTACTCGACCGGCATCGGCGGTCCCCGTTAGTGCGCCGGCGGTGTCACCGCCGCCGCGCGCGACGCCTCGATCTGCGCCGGCGTGACCGTCGGCTGACCCGGCTGAAGTGCGATCTTCAACACGTCATCGATGACGCTCGCGGTCCTGATCTCGACCGTGTCGAGGACCTCCTTGGGGATGTCGACGAGATCCTTCTTGTTCTTCTCCGGCAGGATGAAGACCTTGATGCCCGCGCGGTGTGCGGCGAGCAGCTTCTCCTTCACGCCTCCGATCGGAAGAACGCGACCGCGGAGCGTGATCTCCCCGGTCATCGCGACCTCGCGGCGCACGCGCCGTCCCGACAGGGCCGAGACGATAGCCGTAGCCATCGTGACGCCGGCCGACGGGCCGTCCTTCGGGATCGCTCCCGCGGGAACGTGGATGTGCATGGCGTGGTCTTCGAAGAAGCCCTTCGGCACACCGAACTCGGCCTGGTGCCCACGCACGTAGCTGAGCGCGGCTCGGGCCGATTCTTCCATGACCTTGCCGATCTGACCGGTCAGCAGGAAGTCCTCGTCCTTGCCATCGATGACCGTGGCCTCGACGGTGAGGACGTCACCGCCGTGCTCGCTGACCGAGACACCGGTGACCGCGCCGACCTGGTCTTCCTCTTCCGCCAGACCGTAGTCAAAGCGCTCGGGACCGAGGTACTCCGACAGCGTGTCGACGGTCACTTCGACCTGGTCGACGGTGCCCTCGGCGATGCGGCGCGCGATCTTGCGGCAGATGGTGCCGATCTCACGCTCGAGGTTCCGGACGCCGGCCTCACGCGTGTAGCGGCGGACCAGCTCGCGCAGGACATCGTCGCCGATGACCAGACGCGTCTCGTCGGCCAGGACGATGGTCGGCGTGTTCGGCGCCGGCGTCTCGCCGTTCGGCGTGAGCGTCTCCCCCGTCGTCCCATCCTGCTTGGCCGCGGAGCCGTCGGCCTTCGCTTCCCTGAGCAGGCCGTGCTGCTTCAGCTGACGCGGCACGAGGTAGCCACGCGCGATGTGGAGCTTCTCCTCCTCGGTATAGCCGGGGAGGCGGATGATCTCCATGCGGTCGCGGAGCGGCGGGATGATCGTGTCCTCGACGTTCGCCGTCGTGATGAAGATGACCTTCGAGAGGTCATACGGCACCTCGAGGTAGTGATCGGTGAACGTGTTGTTCTGCTCGGGGTCCAAAACCTCGAGGAGCGCTGAGCTCGGGTCGCCCCGGAAGTCCGCGCCGACCTTGTCGATCTCATCGAGCATGAAGACCGGGTTGATCTCGGCCGCCGTCTTCATGTTCTGCAGGATGCGGCCGGGGAGCGCGCCGACGTAGGTGCGGCGGTGGCCGCGGATCTCCGCCTCGTCGCGAATGCCACCGAGGCTCATGCGGATGAATTTCCGACCCATCGCGCGTGCGATGGACTTGCCGAGCGATGTCTTGCCGACGCCGGGCGGGCCCACGAAGCACAGGATCGGGGCGCGCAGGTCCTTTGAGAGCTTGCGCACCGCCATGTACTCGAGGATGCGGTCCTTGATCTTCGGCAGGCCGTAGTGGTCCTCGTCGAGGATCTTCGCGGCGGCCGAGATGTCCCAGTCGTCGCTGGTGGCCTTGCTCCACGGCAGGCTCACGAGCCAATCGACGTAGGTGCGGATCACCCCCGTCTCCGGCGACGCCTGCGGGATCTTCTCAAGGCGCCCGACTTCCTTCAGCGCCTTTTCCTTGACCGGTTCGGGCATGCCGGCCGCCTCGATCTTCTCGCGAAGCTCGCGCAGCTCGGAGCCCGCGTCGTCATCGCCGAGCTCCTTCTGGATCGCCTTCATCTGCTCGCGCAGGATGTACTCGCGCTGGGTCTTGTCGAGTGTCTGCTGGACCTCTGACTGGATCTTCTGCTTCAGCTCGAGGATCTCGTTCTGCTTCGCGAGGAAGACGCCGAGGAAGCGAAGCCGCTCGATGACGTTCTTCTGCTCAAGCAGCTGCTGGCGCTGCTCCAGCGTGAGGTCGGGGCTCGACGCGACGAGGTCGGCGAAGTGCGACGGGTCGTCGGTGTTCTTCGCGGTCATCGCGAGTTCGGGCAGGATCGCGCCGCCGTTGTCGACGTAGCGATCGAAGAGCGCCTTCACGCTGCGCAGCTGCGCCTCGCGCTCGACCGCGTCGCCGACTTCCTCGACGATCGGCTCGAACGACACGCGGAAGTAGCGGTTCTCGGGCGTGTAGCCTGTGATCTTCACCCGCTGGAGGCCCTGCACGATGATCTGCGCGCTTCCATCAGGGATCTTCAGGAGGCGCACGATCTCTGCGACGGTGCCGATGTTGTGGATCTGCTCTGGCTGTACGTCGTCGATCTCCGCATCGCGCTGTGCGGCGAGGACGATGAGGTGTCGCTCCTCGACCATCGCGGCGTTGATCGCCGAAACGGACTTCTCGCGGCCGACGCCCAGCGGAACGACGAGCTTCGGGAAGACGACCATCTCCCTCAGTGGCACGAGCGCGAGATCACTCGGGTATTCGCGCTCTGTCGTCGTCTTTGTGGTCTTCTGGTCTTCTGTCATTTCGCTGTCCTTTCCAGTGTGCCTGTCAGCCGCGAGGGTCGGTATTCGAACACTTCTTGCTCAAAAAGGCGTGTTGCCCCCGTCTCGTTTGTCCGGCTCGGGCTCGTCGCCTTGGGCGAGCTCGTCGAGCAGGTCGGCGATGTCGTGGAACTGAAGGAGCAGCTTCACACCTGCGAGGTTCACGCCTCGCGCCTGCGTCAAATACCGGATGACCCGGACCCGATGCAGATCATCATCGGAGTACAGGCGGATGTTCGTCTGGGTGCGTACCGGTTCGAGCAGGCCCTCCTCCTCGTAGATCCGCAGGGTGCGAGGGTGGCAGCCAG
>JANMWW010000173.1:0-9003 GCA_031394155.1 Chloroflexota bacterium
GAGAGGGGGCGCCGATCGCCCCCTCTCCTCGCTGAGGAGAACATGTGGTCGGCTCGCTGAAACAGGCTCGTGCGGCGTTTGTCAAAGCTCCGGTCGGCAAACTCGTCAGTCTCCTTCTCGTCCTTCTGATCGTCTATGTGATCTTCGTGCTGGGCACGAGAATCATCGGGGGTGGACACAGCTACTTCATCCAGATCTTCGTGTTCGGCCTTGGGAACGGCGCGATCTACGCCCTCATCGCTCTTGGGTACACGATGGTCTATGGAATCATCGAGCTCATCAACTTCGCGCACGGCGACCTCTTCACCTTGGGTGGCTTTATCTCGCTCTACCTGCTTCCATTCCTCGGCGCGGACGAGAGCAAAGGCGGCACCGCAGCGATCATCCTGCCGCTCATCTTGGTCTTGCTCGCCACGATGGCGATCTGCGGGGCTGTGAATGTCACGATCGAACGCGTCGCCTACCGCCCCTTGCGGCGTGCCCCTCGGCTGGCTCCGCTCATCACCGCGGTCGGCATGTCGTTCGTCCTAGAAGGGCTCATGTTCCTCTGGAAGGGGCCCTTCAACCTCCACTACCCCAACCTGCTACCGACGACGACGATCCCGATCGGAGAGGGCGCTTCGATCAGCCTGAAGGACATCTTCGTGATACTCATCGCCGCGATCCTGATGATCGTGCTCAGCCTTTTCACGAACCGCTCGAGACTCGGTAAGGCGATGCGCGCGACCGCGCAGGATCAGGATGCGACCGAGCTCATGGGCATCGACATCAACCGGACGATCGCGGCGACCTTCTTCATCGGCGCGGTCCTCGCCGGCGCCGGCGGGATGATCTTTGGGCTCTACTTCAATACGGTCGTGTTCGACCTCGGCTTTTCGGCCGGCCTCTTCGCGTTCACCGCAGCGGTGTTCGGCGGCATCGGGAACATCCCGGGCGCCGCGCTCGGTGGACTCCTCATCGGGCTCACGCGGTCGTTCTGGGACGGGTACTTCGAGTCGGCGTGGGCCGACGTGGTCATCTTCGCCATCCTCATCCTCGTGCTCGTCTTCCGGCCCACCGGACTCCTCGGCATGCGGGTCCCCGAGAAGTGAGGCGCTTCGCCGGCCTGCGGGCCATCTGGGAGACCGGCCCGCGGAAGACCCCGAACGCGGTCGTCTATCTCGTGCTCACGTTCGGCGCGCTCGTGTTCCCGATCGGCGCGCAGATCATCACCCGCGGCAGCGGCAGCTTCCTGATCAGTCAGGCTGCGGACGCGGGTGTATACGTGCTCCTTGCGATCGGGTTGAACGTCGTCGTCGGCTTCGCCGGTCTCCTCGACCTCGGCTATGCGGCGTTCTTCGCGATCGGCGCGTACACATACGCGTTCGTCGCTTCGGACCACACGGCGTTCACCCCGATCGGTCAAGCGATCCACATATCGTTCTTTATCGCGCTGCTGCTGGGCATGTTCGTCGCGGCCGCGGCGGGCGCGATCCTGGGCGCGCCCACGCTACGGCTGCGCGGCGACTACCTGGCGATCGTGACACTCGGTTTCGGCGAGATCGTTCCTCGCCTCTTCCGGAACGCATCGACATGGACGAGCGGAGTCAACGGGATCTCCGCACTTGACACTCCGACACTGCCGATCTGGGTGCAGGGACCATGGTCCGGCGATCCGCTCGGGTTGGTCCGGAACTTCCAGATCATCGACCCGCTGGCCTACTTCGTGGTGATGGTGCTCCTTGTCGCCGCCTCCGTCGTGCTGGTCAACAACCTGCGCCGGTCTCGTCTGGGGCGCGCGTGGATGGCGGTCCGCGAGGATGAGGTCGCCGCTGCGGCGATGGGCGTGAATACCGTAGGCGTCAAGCTGCTCGCATTCGCCATCGGAGCCGCGTTCAGCGGCTTCGCCGGCACGTTCTACGGCGCGAAGCTCTCGTTGGTCAGCCCTGAGAACTTCGGGTTCACGGTGTCGATCACGATCCTGATCATGGTCGTCCTCGGCGGTATGGGGAACATCCCCGGTGTCATCGTCGGCTCGCTGCTCATCTATTACGTCATCTTCAACGTGCTGCCGGGTTTGCCGCAGCAGGCGGCCGACCTCGCGACCGCGATCGGAGCGGGCGCGCTCAACCAGCCGAGCGGCGATTACCCCGGTCTATCGGGCGAGGTGCAGCGACTGAAGTTCCTGATCTTTGGCCTCATCCTCGTGCTCACCATGCTGCTGCGGCCGCAGGGTCTCCTGCCTAGCCGACAGCGCGAGGAGGAGCTGCACAAGGGCGTGCACGAGGATATGACGATCGTCGACGTCACGGCGGAGACGACATGAGCACCCAGCCCGAAGGCCCGATCCTGCAGATCGACCACGTGACGAAGCGATTCGGAGGCCTCGTCGCGGTGGACGACGTCACGTTCGACGTGAAAAGGGGGGAGGTCTTTGCGCTCATTGGCCCGAACGGTGCGGGAAAGACGACGTTGTTCAACGGCATCACCGGCATCTTTCCGCCCACCGCGGGACGGATCGTCTTCCAAGGCCGCGAAATCGCCGGCACGAAGCCTTACCAGGTAGCCGAACTCGGAATCGCTCGCACTTTCCAGAACATCCGCCTCTTCGAGTACATGACCGCGCTCGAGAACGTCCTTGTCGGCGAGCACTGCCGGATGCACGCGAAGCTCTGGGACTCGCTCTTCAAGCTGCCGCGCGAGCGGCGCGAGGAGAAGGAGGTCGCCGAGCGCGCGATGGAGCTCCTCCGGTTCGTGGGCATCGACCGCTGGGCGAGCAGCTACGCGCGGAATCTCCCCTATGGGAGTCAGCGCCGCCTCGACATCGCGCGCGCCCTCGCGACGCAGCCGCGCCTGCTCCTGCTCGACGAGCCGGCTGCCGGCTTCACACCGCAGGAGAAGGTCGAGCTCATGCGCCTCGTCGAGAAGATCCTCGAGTCAGGTGTCACGGTCTTCCTCATCGAGCACGACATGAAGGTCGTCATGGGGATCAGCAAGCGCATCGTGGTGCTCGACCACGGCGAGATGATCGCCCACGGCACACCTGCAGAGGTACGCACGGACCCCAAGGTCATCGAGGCGTATCTGGGGAAGCAGCACTAGATGGCCCTCCTGGAGCTCAGCGGCGTCGATGCGTTGTACGGCCGCGTGCAGGCACTGCACGGCGTGTCGCTGAACGTCGACCAGTCCGAGATCGTGGCGCTCATCGGCAGCAACGGCGCCGGGAAGACGACGACGCTGCGCACGATCTCCGGACTCATGCACCCGGCGAACGGCACTATCACCTTCGGCGGTCAGGACATCACCAAGACCGCCGCGCACAAGATCGTGGGCCTGGGCATCTGCCAGTCGCCCGAAGGCCGGCGTCTTTTCCCGCGCATGCAGGTCATCGACAACCTGCAGATGGGCGCGTACACACGGACCGACAGGGCCGCGATCCAGCAGGACATGGACCGCGTCTACACGCTGTTCCCGCGCCTCAAGGAGCGCTCGACCCAGCTCGCGGGCACGCTCTCGGGCGGCGAGCAGCAGATGCTCGCGATCGGCCGCGCGATGATGAGCCGCCCGAAGCTGCTCATGCTCGACGAGCCGTCACTCGGCCTCGCGCCGATCCTCGTCGACGCGATCTTCGAGACCATCCTCGAGATCAACGCCGCCGGCACGCCCATCCTGCTGGTGGAGCAGAACGCCGTCCGCGCCCTTGAGGTCGCCCACCGCGGGTACGTCCTCGAAACGGGGAACATCGTCCAGACGGGCACGGGCAAGGAGCTGCTCAACTCGCCCGATGTGCAGCGCGCCTACCTCGGGATGTAGCGCCGCCGGATCTAGCCTGCGCGACCTGACAGATATGACGCTCGCGCTCTTCTCCCTCTTCCCCCGGCCTCACCGGTCGGCGGTCCGTCATAGCGGCGCGATTCGTTCCATGCTCGCGGACCGCGCCGCATCGCGAAGCTGCTGCGGCACGTCGGCCCGGTGGTAGCGCTGCTCCGTCCCTTCGATCCCGTCGAGGAATCGCTGGTAGATCATCGCCAGTCGCAGCGCGCCCAGCGGCTCGATGAGCGCAGCGGCGCGCGCCGGATCACTCCCGGGAGCCGCGGCCGTCCACTGTTCGATCCAGCGTGATCGGGCCGCGGGCCGATGCTCGGTGGCAAGGTTCCGGTCGAAGGCCAAGAGGTCGAGAAGCGGGTTGCCCACACCGCAATCGCCCCAGTCGAAGATGACCGGACCCGCGTCGGTCCAACGCACGTTGCCGGTGTGGAAATCGCCGTGCACGAAGGTGTCGGGGACGCCGCATTCGGCGAGCGCACGGAAACGATCATCGAGTCCCGCGACGAGCCGGTCGAGGACACGCCGCTCATCGGGCTCGAGTCCGTCGCTCCCACGCGCGATCACGTCCGCCGCCGAGACGACGAATGCCGCGGGGCGCCAGTCCGGTGCACCGAGGGCGAGGAGCTCGTCGACCCGACCGGCCGCGCCGGCCTGTAACGCCACGAGGGCGTCGATCATCGCGCTATGGCGCTCGACCGGTGCCTCGTATTGATCGACGCCCTGGACGTCCTCGAGGAGCGTGCGACCGAGCAGGTCGAAGGCGATCATCGGCGGCAGCCTTGGCGACGCGAGCGCGTGGATCATGCCGCCCTCATGCGCGAAGAACGGCGGCACTGCCTTCAGCCACACGTCGCCGTTGACCGTCGGGAGCTGCCAGATGCTCGACAGGTTCCAGGTCTTGCGCTGCGTTGCCGGACCGGTCCTCGGGCGCCCGGCAGCGATCAGCTGCGCGTCGGCCCACGCCACGTCGCCCGCGGGTCCACCGGGACGCGCCCAGCGGGCGCGAAGCGGATCGTCCGGTAGCGCAGCCGGCCATGGCGTTGCCGCCGCCGGCGACGCGCCGTCGATCTCGGCGACGTACGTCACGTTGCCGCCCATGCCGCCACGCGGGTCGTAGTTCGTGACGTCGAGAAGGCGCAGGACCGTGACCTGCACCCCGTGCAGAGCGCGGCACGTCGCGACGACCTCGCCGACCTCCGGCCACCACGGCGTGCTGACCGTGAATCTCGGCAGCACGCCCACCGGAGCGCCATCGGACCCCACGAGCACGAGGCTGACAACGCGGTCCATCGCTCATCTCCGATACAAGCGCGTCATTTCATCGTAGACGTGGGGCCGGTCGCGACTACCTAGACTCGGCCTCATGGCCACCTCGCTCCAGCTCAAAGTTCCTGCTGACGTCGAGAGCGTCGTCGACCGTCTGCTCGACGCGGGCCACGACGCGTACGTCGTCGGCGGCTCGGTGCGCGACGCGCTCCGTGGCGTCGATCCCCATGACTGGGACGTGACGACCGACGCGACGCCTGAGCAGATCCAGAAGGTCTTCGCGCGTTCCCTCTACAACAACCGCTTTGGCACGGTCGTCGTGCGGTCTGGAGCGCACGAGATCGAGGTCACGACGTACCGCACCGAGGCCGAGTACACCGATCACCGCCGACCGGACAGCGTCGCGTTCACGGCGTCGCTGCACGAGGATCTCGCGCGGCGTGACTTCACGATGAACGCGATGGCCTGGCGCCCGGCGCGCGGCGGAACGACCGGCGAGCTGATCGATCCCTTCGCCGGCAGCGCGGACCTCGATGCGCGCCTCCTGCGGGCGGTCGGCGACCCCGATGAGCGTTTCAAGGAGGACGCGTTACGGATGCTGCGCGCGGTCCGTTTCGCGACGCTCTTGGACCTGCGGATCGAGCCGAAGACCTTCCAGGCGATCCAGCGCAACGCCGCGCTCACGGCATCACTGTCGGGCGAGCGGATCCAGCAGGAGCTGATGAAGATGCTCGGTGCCGAGCGTCCCTCGGTCGCGCTGCACCTGCTTTCGGACACGGGTGTGCTCGCCGTGATCTGTCCCGAGCTCGAAGAGTGCAAGTACACGCCGCAGGAGAAGGCCGCGGCGGAGAACGTCTTCGAGCACCTTCTCGCGACCGTCGACGCGACGCCGGCGAACGACCCGGTGCTTCGCCTGGCCGGCCTCTTCCACGACATCGGCAAGCCTGAGACGTTCAGCGACGGGCACTTCCACCAGCACCAGTTCGTCGGCGAGGCGAAGGCCCGCGCGATCCTGCGGCGCTGGAAGATCGACAAGGAGACGGTCAGCGAGGTCGCGCATCTGATCCGGAACCACATGTTCTGGTACCAGACCGAGTGGAACGGATCGGCGGTGCGCCGCTTCATCCGAACGATCGGCCTCGAGAACATCCCCGCGCTCTTCGCGCTGCGACGCGCCGACAACATCGGCAGCGGCGCGAAGTCACCGCGCATGTACGCGCTCGAGGCGCTCTGGCAGCGCGTCCAGGAGGAGATCGACGCCGCGAACGCGTTCTCGCTGCGCGACCTGCGGATCGACGGCAACGACCTGAGGACCGAGCTCGGCGTGCCGCAGGGTCCCGCGATCGGTCGCATCCTGAACGCGCTCTTCGAGCGCGTCACCGAGGAACCGGCGCTCAACACACGGGAAACGCTCCTCGAGCTCGCCAAGGAAGAGCTGGGGAAGCCCGGGGGACCGGAGTGACGTACGAGCCGTTCGCCCCAGGTCCGTTCCCGGTCGGCATGCGCGGCGGAGAAGTCGCGGATCCGGCTCGGCCCGGCCGCGTGCTGCCCTACGAGGTCTGGTATCCCGATCGCGACGAGGGAAAACGTGGGGCGCGCCACCCGCTGATCGTCGCTTCGCACTCGAGCGGCGGCCACAAGCGACAGCTCGCGTACCTCTGCGCACATCTCGCGTCGCACGGCTACGTCGTCGCGGCGCCTGATCACGTCGGGAGCACGGCCGCTGACGCGGCGGAACGAGCGCGTCGCGCGGCGCGCAATGACGTGCTCAGTGCGGCCGCCCGCGACGCGCTGATCGCGCGGATGATCGTGGACCGGGTGCCGGACCTGCGCCTCATCATCTCGACGCTGCTCGGCAGCGGTACGGCTAAGCTCTCGCCAAGCATTGACCAGGGTCGCATCGGCCTTGTTGGGTGGAGCTTCGGCGGCTGGTCTGTGCTCGCGACACCGGAGGTCGACGAGCGCGTGGGAGCCGTCGCGGCGTTCGCGCCCCCCGGCGCGTCGAATCCGCTTCCTGGGATCCTCCCGGTCACGCTCACGTTCGCGTGGAAGCACAAAGTCCCAACGCTGCTGCTCGCCGCCGAGCAGGATCGATCCATCCCGCTGTCAGGTGTGGAGGAGCTCTACGCGCGCGTGCCTTCGAGCAAGGCGATGTTCGTCCTCCGCGGCGCGGATCACGGCCACTTCGCCGATCCGGTCGTCGACCCGGGCCCTTGCACCGCCGAGCATGCGCACCTGTTCACACGCGGGCTCACGCTCGCGCATATGGACGCTGCGCTGAAGCGGAGCGGTGATGCCGAACGATTCCTGGCCAAGGTCGCCATCGCGCAGCTCCGCGCGCGCGGCGTCGACGCGGCAGCACATACGCACTAACTCACAGCAAAAAGCGCGGCCTTTCGGCCGCGCTCTCTCCCTACTCGTTTGAGTGGAGGTTAGCTGCGCTCGAACGCGCTGGTCGGTGTCGCGTAGGTCGACGAACCGTTCGTTCCGTTCTTCGTCGAGGAGGCCTCGTCGCCTTCGCGCATGCTGCGGACCTTCTCGACCTGCTCGCCGAGCTTCTTCCGCGCCTGCTCGCCGTTGTACGGAGTCGCGAGGAATGCCGCGAGCATCCCGATCGCGGCGCCGACCGTGAGGCCGATGCCGAACCAAAGAAGTCCGGGCGGCTCGTTGCGCCGTCCGATGTTGGAGAAGTCGGGCATCTCCGCCTTGTTGATGACGTCCTTCGCCTGCTTGCCCGCTTCGCCCGTCAGGTCGCTAAAAATGTCACGCAGATCCTTTGTGCTGATCATCTCGTCCTCCAAATAGCGTTGGGTTTTCGCGCCCACGCAACTAGACGAGCGCGCGCCCTTGTCTTTACTGAGCAGAAGCGGTGCCAGCCTGCGGTCGAGAGAGCGCTGCCTCGATAAACATGTCGATATCGCCATCAAGCACGCGATTCGGGTCTCCGACCTCTACGCCGGTCCGGTGATCCTTCACGACGGTGTAGGGGTGCAGGACGTATGAGCGGATCTGGCTTCCCCAATCGGCGGAGCGCATCTCACCGCGCTCCCTGGCCTGCTCCTCCTCCTGCTCGCGCACACGTTGCTCCAGGAGGCGCGCTTTGAGGATCTTCATCGCAGTTTCGCGGTTCTGCAGCTGAGAACGCTCGTTCTGACACGAGACGACGATGCCGGTCAGGAGGTGCGTGATCCGTACCGCGGTCTCGGTCTTGTTCACGTTCTGGCCACCCGCGCCCGTCGCGCGGTACGTGTCGATCCGCAGGTCGTCGGGCCGGATCTCGATCTCCGCGTCGTCCTCGACCGCCGGCGTCGGGTCGGCGAGCGCGAATGACGTTTGACGCCGCTTCTGCGCGTCGAACGGAGAGATGCGCACAAGCCGGTGGGTCCCCCGCTCGGTTTTCAGGTAGCCGTACGCGTACGGGCCTTCGATCGTCAGCGTCGCGCTGCGGATGCCCGCTTCGTCGCCGGGCGTGCTCTCGACGATCTCGGCCTTGTACCCGTGCCGCTCCGCCCAACGCAGATACATGCGGACGAGCATCTGCGCCCAGTCGGCCGCATCGGTACCACCGACCCCGGCGCTGATCGCGAGCACAGCATCGCGTTCGTCATACGGACCGGAGAGCTGCGCTTCGAGGCTGGCCTTGTCGACTTCGGCCCTGAGCGCTTCAAGATCGCGTTCGAGCTCAGCGTTCATCGTCGGGTCGTCGGCGAGCTGTGCCAGCTCGGTCAAGTCAGCGATGCGCCGCCGGAACTTGTCCCAGCGCTCGACTCGCGACCGAATGAGGCTGACGCGCTTCAGGATCTTTTGCGCGTTCTGACGGTCCTCCCAGAGATCGGGACGCGCGGCCTCAGCCTCTAGCCGCTCGACTTCGATGCGAAGGCCGGGGAGGTCAAAGGAACACCGCCATACGATCGATCCGCTCGCGAAGCG
>JANMWW010000354.1:0-2280 GCA_031394155.1 Chloroflexota bacterium
TCTTCCCGCCGGCCTTTTCGACCTTGGACAGCGTGCCCTTGAGGTCCTCGGTCTCGATATAGAAGGTCACGAGGCCCTTGCCGTCGCGCGACTGGCCGATGCCGCCGCCGATGCCGTTGTGCTCACCGGAGTTCGTCTTGATCATCTTGTAATTCATCGGCGCGTCCTCGAGGCTCCACTCGAAGACCTTGCCGTAGAAGTCGGTGAGCTTCTTTGAATCCTTCGCGGTGATCTCGAAGTGCGTGACTGGATATGCCATGTGATCGTTCCCCTTCGCTTATTTCTGCTGGGTCGCTGTGTGATGCGCGTTCTCAAGGTCGGGCGACCGGCCGGCGCCCACGGCGATGAGGCGGGGGAGGAAGTGGTCCCACCCTTCGGCGTGCCGGGCGAGCGCTGGAACGGGAAGCCCGCGATGCACGAGGTGGAGCCGCGTGCCGCTACCGGCCGGCTCGAGATCGATCTCGACCGTGCTCGATCCCGGCGGGACGTGCTCGTTGCCCTCCCAGCCCCAGGTGAAGACGACCCGCCGGGCCGGGACCAGCTCTACGAATTTTCCCGAGACGATGTCCGTGCCATTTGGAAAGAGCACGCGGAACTTGCCGTCCGGGCGCGGGTCGAACTCGGCCCGCTGGCCCTTCCAGCGCACGTACTCCTTCGGGTCGGTCAGAAGGTGGAAGACCGTGTCCGGCGCTGCCGCGATGGTGATGGTCCGCTCGATGACCTCAGTGTCGACGCTCACGTTTGCCCCTCCTCTTGTCTTGCTCGGCCTGCTCCGCGGCCTGTTTCAGCGAATCCAGGGCGGTGTCCCAGTAGGCTTCGAGGACCGCTCGCAGCTCCCCGAGTGCTTCGGGAAGCGCGCGGTACAGGCGCCGAGTGCCGTCTCGTCTTTCACTCACGAGTCCCGCCTCCCTGAGCACGCGCAGGTGTTGCGAGATCGCCGGACGGGTCACATCGAAGCGCTGGGCGATCTCTCCCGCGCTCCGCTCCTGCGACCACACCAGACGGAGGATCTCCCTGCGTCGGGGCTCGGCGATCGCGCGCAGCTGTGCGTCCATTCCGCCTATGTCAGCACAGACTTACGTAAGTGTCAACTAACAGTTAGCCTGGTCACCATTCCAGCACCGATTACGCACGAAGCGCCGCTCCCGCCTGGACAGCCGCGTGCACACCATGGGCAGATGACAGAGATCACCCGCTGGCAAGACCCTGCGGCACGGCGCGGCATCCACCGCTTCGTGCCCGGACTTCCGGAGCCGACGCGCGCAAGAAATGGCACTCACGTGTTCACGACCGCGGAGGACCGCATGGGACGAGCGCTCGAAGACTGGATGGACGGTCTCACCGTCGCGAGCACCGTCGACGGCGACTAGCCCAGATCCCGACCTCGCCCTTTAGACCGCGATAGCGCGTTTCGCGAGAGACGTGAAGAGACCGCTGATCGCGGCCGGCAGCCTACGCCGCTCGTCCTGCTTCGGGTCGTACCCGCAGATCTCGAAGCCGCGAACGTCCGCGACGCTGATCAGCTGCGTGATGAGATCGCCGAGCGCGCGCAACGTCACGCCGCCTGCGGCGGGGAAGACGACGGCCATCATCTCCGGTGGGTCGACGATGTCCACGTCGACGTGAAGCCAGACCTTCTTTCGTCGCGCGAAGGCGACGATGCGCGAGGGATCGCGGTTCTCGGCATCGAAGGCGATGTGCGCCACGCGCGAGCGCTCGAGGTTCTGCCGCTCACCGGTCTCGAGAGAGCGCCCGCCGACGAGCGCGACGTGGTCCTCTGCGATCTTGCGCGCGCCGGGCCATAGGAGCGGCGCGACAGAGTGCCCGCACACGTGCGCCAGGCACATCCCGCTCACGTAATGCGACTGCGTCGTCGCGAGCGTGTTGAAGTCCCCATGCGCATCGACATAAACGAGCGTCAGATCGGGCTCGACTGACAGCGCGCCCGAGAGGCTTCCCGCGACGAGCGTGCATTCGCCGCCGAGCACGCCGACCTGCGCGCCGGCGCGCATCGAGGCGGCGATGCCGTCCGACAGGGTGCGGCACGACTCTCGGGCGGCGCTCAGCCAGCGGTCGCGTGGGTTGAAGGGGACGCGCACGTGCTTCTCCGGGGAAAGGTCATGGACGAACGCCTCCGCGAGCGCCGCGGGCGCGGAGGCAAGGCCGGCGAAGCGCTGTTCCGTGACCACACCGGCCTCGAACAGATGGAGCGGGCGAGCCGCCATTTGTGGGCGCATCGTAGCCCGGCAGGGACCCGAGCGGCGAGCCCTCGGAGGCTCG
>JANMWW010000381.1:0-3933 GCA_031394155.1 Chloroflexota bacterium
AACGGTGCCAAGGCACGTGCTGCGCTCTTCTCGTGGGATCGAGCGGCGAGCGACACCTTGGCGGTCTATCGCCGATACAATTGATGTCCCCGTGGCACGTCGAATCAGCCTCCCGCGCCTCACCCAGCGCCAGCGCATGGCAAGGTGGCAGCGCGACCGCCGCCAGCAGACGGTCATCCTCACGGTGTTCGGCGCCGTCCTGTTCTTCGTGCTCGGACTGGTCGCCTGGGCGGCGACGGACCGCTACTACACCACGAACCTGAAGCCCGCGGCGACGGTCGACGGTCGCGCCGTTGCCATGCGCGCCTACAAGCGAGAGCTCGGCTACCAGTACACGAAATTCTATGTGAACTACGGCGTGCCGCCGGGATACGAGAACGACTCGCAGATCCTGCAGCAGAAGGCGTCGTATGAGACCGTCGCGCTGGAGAACCTCGTCGAGAACGCGATCATCGACGAGAACACCCGCAGGGACGGCATCGTCGTCACGCAGCAGCAGATCGAAGATCGCTACGTCGCGGACTTCGGCGAGTATCACGCACGCCACATCCTCATCACCCCGAAGCCGGTCGGTGATGCCACCGACGCGGCGGCCGTCGCGGACACGACGGCGCTCGCGAAGGCGCGCGCTATCGCGGATCAGCTGAGGCAGACCCCCAACGATCAGAACCTCTGGAACTCGCTCGCGAAGCAGTACTCCGACGACACCGGCTCGGCCGCATCCGGCGGCGATCTCGGATTCGTCGGCAAGGGGCAGTTCGTGAAGGAGTTCGAGGACACCGTGCGAACGATGTCCATCGGGCAGGTGTCGGATCCGGTCAAGAGTCAGTACGGCTATCACGTGATCCAGCTCATCGAGAAGCGTCCGCCTGCCGAAAGCGCGTTCGTGCAGCGCCAGATCTCGTACGGATACACCGAGGCCGACGTCAAAGCGCACGTGCGCTACGACATCCTCAACGACGAATACAAGACACGCGCGCAGAAGCTCAGCGTCACATCGCCGACGCCGCAGATGCATCTCGCGTGGATCGCGGTCGCGTCGCCAAAGGTGACTGGTGGCGACTTCACCGCCTTCACCGCGCAGCTGCAAAAAGTGGCGGACATCCAGAAGGCCATGGATGGCGGGACCGATTTCGCGGAGATCGCGAAGAAGTACAGCGAGGATTCCGCGACGAGCGATACGGGCGGCGACCTCGGCTGGTTCGCGAGGGGGATGGTCGCGAAGCTCGAGATCGAGAACGATCTCTTCACGCTTCCGGTCGGCAAGGTCTCCAATCAGAAGAGCGACTCGTCGCAGACCGTCTGGTACAAGGTGCTCGAGCGCGACGAGAGCCGCGCGCTCGAAGACTCGCAGAAGACGAAGATCTCAGACAACGCGTTCAGCTACTGGTACCAGGGCCAGAAGAAGCTGCACAAGATCGAGAAGCTGGTCCCCGGCCACGAGCTCGACACCTGAGCTGATCGCGGCCCTCGAGCGTCTCCTGGCGCGCTGGCCGGGAGGCGTCGACGTCGTCCCCGCGAGCGCGCTCGATCGGCACAGCTTCACCAGCACGCGTGCGACGGTGCTCGTGCTCGATGCCGAACCCGATGCGGCCCTGCTTCGCAAGCATTACGGCCAGGACTTCATGGCTGAGGCGCTCGCGCCCGGCTACGCGATCCTGCCGGCGCGTGACCCCATCGTCGATCTCTCCTCCGTGGCCGCGGTGACACGCATCGCCGAGCGTTTACGCGCGCCCGATGGCTGTCCATGGGATCGTCAGCAGACGCACGCCAGCCTGCGGCCGCACCTCCTCGAGGAGGCCTACGAGGCGCTCGAGGCGCTCGATTCAGGCGACCTCGACCGGCTGCGTGACGAGCTGGGCGACCTCTTGTTCCAGATCGCGATCCACGCCCAGCTCGCGTTCGAAGAGGGCGCATTCGATATGAGCGACGTCGCGCGCGCCATCGGTGAGAAGCTCGTGCGCCGGCATCCGCATGTGTTCAAGGGCACGGAGATCCAAGGCGATCTGCTCGCGCAATGGGAGCGCATCAAGCGCGAGGAGCGGAACGCCAAGGGCGCGACCGAGAGCATCACCTCCGGCGTGCCGAAGGATCTGCCGGCGCTCTTCGCCGCGGAGCGTCTCCAGGAGCGCGCGGCGCGCGTCGGCATCGATCCGCCACGCATCGAGTTACCGCTCGATGTTGACGACGAAGCGTTCCTCGGCGATCTGCTCTTCGATCTCGTCGCTGCCGCGCGTGAGAAGGGCTTCGATGCCGAAAGCGCGCTGCGCGAGGCGAACGAGCGTTTCGTGCGGCGCGTCGCGAGCGTCGAGGAGCGTGCCCACAAAGAGGGAAAGGCGCTGGAGTCGTACGCTCCCGAAGAGATGCGGCGCATCTGGGACGAGTCGATCATCGCGCCGCGGGGAGATGCGACATGAGTCCGGCATACAAGCGACCCGACGGGCGCGCGTACGACGCGCTGCGTCCCGTCGAGATCACCGTCGGCGTGTCGAAGTTCGCCGAGGGCTCGTGCGAGATCCGCTTCGGCGACACCGAGGTGCTGTGTCTCGCGACGGTGACCGACACCGTGCCGCGCCATCTCATCGGCAAGGCCGAGGGCTGGGTCACCGCCGAGTACGCGATGCTGCCGCGGTCCACACCGGAGCGCAGCCAGCGCGAGCGCCTCGCCGGACGCCCTGGTGGACGCACTTTCGAGATCCAGCGTCTTGTTGGCCGCGCGCTGCGATCGGCGGTCGATCTTAAAGCGCTTGGCTCGCGCAGCGTGACGATCGACTGCGAGGTCATCCAGGCGGACGGCGGCACGCGCACCGCCGCGATCACCGGCGGCTACGTCGCGCTCGCGCACGCGCTGCGGCACTTCACGCCGAAGCCGCTGCGAAAGAACGTGGCGGCGGTCTCCGTCGGATTTGTCGAAGGCCAGCTCGTGCTCGATCTCCCTTACGCCGAGGACTCGATCGCGGACGCTGACGTGAACGTCGTCGCGACCGGAGAGGGGGAGCTCATCGAGGTGCAAGGCACCGCCGAGCGCCGTCCCTTCTCGCGCGGTGACTTCGACCAGGTGCTCGAGCTCGCGCTGAAGGGCATCGCGCAGCTCGTCGAAGCTCAGAACAACGCGCTGAAGAAGTGAGTGCGGCGGACTACCCGCGCGTTCACGCGACGACTCGCGCCGAATGGCGCCGCTGGCTGCGGGACCACCACGACAAGGAGCTCGGCGCGTGGCTCGTCTCGTACCGTCGCATCACCGGCAAGCCCGCGGTCGAGTACGACGACGTGGTGCGTGAGGCCCTCTGCTTCGGCTGGATCGACAGCGTCGTGAAGCCGCTCGACGACGAGCGAACGATCTCGCTCTACACCCCGCGGAAGGCAGGCAGTGGATGGTCGCGATCGAACAAGGAGCGTCTGAAGGAGCTCGTCGCGGAGGGCCGGATGAGCGCCGCGGGCCTCGAACGATTCGATGCGCTCAGCAAGTCGAAGAAACGGGAGCGCCTCTACGCGCTCGTGACCGCCAGGCGACCTGAGACGCGCGCGAAGCGCGTGGCCGACGTCGTGCGGTCGCTGAAGCCGTGAGCGTCCCGCAGGCGGAGCACGTCCTCTTCGTCGGCTCGGGCAATCCTGGGAAACAGCAGGAGTGGCGCGAGCTCCTCGCGGGCCTCGACCTCGTGCTCCTCACACCGCAGGAGCTCGATCCCGCGCCTCCGGAGCCGGCTGAAGACGGCGCGACGTTCGCGGAGAACGCGATCCATAAAGCGCGCGCGTATGCAGTGGCGACGGGCCTGCGCACGGTCGCAGACGACTCGGGCCTCGAGGTCGACGCGTTGCGCGGCGCGCCGGGCCTTCGCAGCCGCCGCTTCTTCGGCGAGGACGCGACCGCGCAGGAGCGCAACACGCGCCTCCTCGGGATGCTCGAAGGAGTGAACGCGCGCGGTGCGCGCT
>JANMWW010000393.1:0-3298 GCA_031394155.1 Chloroflexota bacterium
CGCGCATGAGCCTGCGACGCATCATCGCGGTCGCCGAGCGGATCGCGCTCGGATTCCGGCGCGATCGTCGGTCGCTCGGACTGCTGTTCGTCGCGCCGCGCGTCGTGCTGTCGCTGGTGGGCGCCGTGTGGGGCTCCTCCACCCAGACGCCACCCAAGGTGGCGATCGCGGTTGATCGCATCAACCTCCCGCCCAACATCAGCGCCCCGCTGATCGACGGCCTGCTCAGGTCCACCGCGATCACTGCGCACCGCTCGACGTCCGCCGACGACGTCCGGGAGCTGACCGAAGGCACGGCCGATGCGGTCCTGTGGATCGACGGCGCGACCGTGCACATCAAGATCGAGGGTACCGATCCACTGCGCAGCGGGAGCATCGCCCCGGCGATCCAGAAGGCGCTGGGCGAGGCGGTGGCCGGTGCGGGCTTCACTGGCACGAGCCTGGCGATCGCCGCACCGAAGATTCAGATCGACCGGCTGTGGGCCGGGCCCGACTACACGCTCCTCGATCTCCTCGCGCCGCTGCTCATCGCGTTCTTCGCGTTCTTCTTCATCTTCCTGCTGTCCGCGGTGTCGTTCCTGCGCGAACGGACCAGCGGCACGCTCGAGCGGCTCATGGCCACGCCCCTCCGGCGCGGCGAGCTCGTGATCGGCTACCTCGCAGGATTCAGCGTGTTCGCGCTGCTGCAGGCGCTCGTGATCATCGCGTTCACCGTCTTCGTGCTGAAGGTGCAGTACCGCGGCAACCTCGCGACGATCTTCCTGGTGGAGGCGGTGATGGTCGTCGGCGCCGTGTCGCTCGGCCTGCTGGTCTCAGCAGCGGCGCGGAACGAGCTGCAGGCCGTGCAGTTCGTGCCCATCGTCCTGCTCCCACAGGTGTTCCTCTCAGGGCTCCTCATCCCTGTCTCACAGCTGCCCGACTACCTGCGGCCGATCGCCGCGGTCCTCCCGCTCACGTACGCGAACGACGCTCTCAGGGCCGTGATGATCAAGGGCTTCGAGCTCATGGATCCAGTGGTGCTCCGCGACATCGGGGCCCTGCTGCTCTTCGGAGCGGTCACGGCGATCGGTGCTATCGCGTCGATCCGCCGCGAGGTGGCCTGAACGGCGATTCACCCGCTTGGGTGGCTCTGGAGTAGACCGACCCGCTAGAGTTATGCGCGAGTGATATTTGAAAGCGGACCCTGCGGGGTCTGGGCGCCAGGCAGTGGCGCGCAGCGATCACCCAGGAAGCGACACGGACCGCGCCATCGGCGCGGTCTCTTTGTGTCCTAAAGGAGAGACAGATGCCGAGCTTCACGCTCATCCCGAAGAAGAACATCTTCTTCACCCAGTTCGCGCAGCACGCGCAGAACGCGCTCGAGGCAACGCAGGCTCTCGACGAGCTCTTCAGCAACTTCACCGACGTCGAGAAGAAGGTCCGGGAGATCCATGCGATCGAGCACTACGGCGACAAGCTCACGCACGAGATCATGAAAGAGCTCGCCGAGACCTTCGTGACGCCACTCGACCGCGAGGACATCATCGGCCTCGCTTCGAAGATCGACGATGTCACCGATGTCTCGTACGACGTCTCGGAGCTCGTACAGCTGTATAAGGTCCACTCGATCAGGCCGATGGCCACGCGGCAGACGAGGGCGCTCGTCTCGGCCGCACAAGAGATGGTGCTGATGATGAACAAGCTCGAGAAGCTGAAGGACCTCGAGCCGCATTGGATCAAGCTCCACACCTTCGAGAACGAGGGCGATCAGGTCTTCCGCGATGCGGTCGCCGAACTCTTCGCGCAGGAAACGAACGCGATCGAGATCATCAAGTGGAAGGACATCCACTCGCTCATCGAAGTGGCGCTCGACCGCTGCGAGGACGTCGCGAACATCGTCGAGATGATCAAGATCAAACACTCGTAGATGGACCGCACCTAGATGGACAACGCCCTCCTCCTCGTCGTCCTCGTCGTCGTGCTCGGACTCGCGTTCGAGTACGTCAACGGCTTCCACGATGCGGCCAACGCGATCGCCACGGTGGTCGCGACGAGGGTGCTCACGCCGACGCAGGCCGTGCTGATGGCCGGGTCGCTCAACCTCGTCGGCGCTCTCACCGGCGTGGCCGTGGCCAAGACCGTGGGCAGCGGCATCGTGGACCCAAAGGTCGTCACGCAGGATCTGGTGGTCGCGGCCCTGCTCTCGGCGATCATCTGGGACCTCATCACCTGGTGGGTCGGACTGCCCACGTCATCCAGCCACGCGCTGATCTTCTCGATCATCGGCGCGTCGGTGGCGATCCACGGGCTCGACGTCGTGATCCTTCCCGGGCTGCAGAAGACAAGCTTCGGCATCGTCTATTCACCGATGCTGGCACTCGTCGTCGGCTACCTCTTCATGCTCGCCCTGTACTGGATCCTCCGAAAGACCTCGTACCGTTGGGTCCAGCGCTTCTTCGGCAAGGCGCAGATCCTCTCCAGCGCATACATGGCGTTCAGCCACGGCGGCAACGACGGTCAGAAGACGATGGGCGTCATCGCCCTCGCTCTCGCGGCGTACGGCACCATCCCCACTGGCGACGGCTTCTTCATTCCCGATTGGGTGAAGGTCCTCTGCGCCATCGCGATCGGCATCGGCACGATGACCGGTGGCTGGCGGATCATGAAGACGATGGGCACACGCATCACGACGCTCACGCCCGTGCAGGGATTCGCCGCCGAGACGACGGCGGGCACCGTGATCGAGATCGCGACCCGTTTCGGCATCCCCATCTCGACGACGCACGCCATCTCCGGCGCGATCCTGGGCGTCGGATCCACCAAGCGTCTTTCAGCGGTGCGATGGGGCATCGCCGGGCGCATCGTCAGCGCGTGGGTGCTCACGATCCCCGGATGCTTTGCATTCGGCTGGCTCATCGCGCAGGCCTTCCGCATCCTCGGCATCCACGCGTAAAGCCAATCACCTGACCCACGGGCGAACGGCCCAAAGGACGGCGCCCGTACTCAAAACTGATGAGCGCGGGTGTCGGTCCCGTATCCGCGCTCGCTCCCTCTTCATGCTCACTCCCGCGGGGGATGACTGGAGAGCTACTTAAGCAGTGAATACCGCCTAACTCCGTCTGGTGTTCGTGGGGGGCGCAAAGTGATGAAACGCAAAGAAAACGCATGGAGCCGTTCCGCGCGATGAGCGTCCGCCTCTTCGCGTACACCGTCGCCTTCGCGGGCTTCACCGCAGCGGCGACGAGCGCGCGAACGATCAGTCTGGACGGCGTCGATCCGCTGATGCTGGGGATCCTGGTGGCGCTGGCGGCGGTGACCC
>JANMWW010000043.1:0-2706 GCA_031394155.1 Chloroflexota bacterium
TCGTAGAGCGCGAGCGGATCGGCGTAATGGGCCAGTCGTATGGCGGCTTCATGGTCCTGGCGGCGCTCGCGTTCTTCCCAGAGCGCGACTGGGCCGCCGCGGTCGACGTGTACGGGATCGCGAACTTCATCACCTTCTTCGAGCACACCGACGCCTGGCGCCGCCCGCTGCGCGCGGTCGAGTACGGCGATCCGGTGAAGGATCGCGACTTCCTCATTTCGATCTCGCCGATGACGAAGCTCGAGCGCATCAAAGCGCCGCTCATGGTCATCCACGGCGCGAATGATCCGCGCGTGCCGATCGTCGAGACCGAACAGATCGTGAAAGCGCTGCGCGATCGCGGTCGCGAGGTGGCGTACCTCCGCTACGAAGACGAGGGTCACAGTCTCGCGAAGGCAGCGAACCGCGCCGACGCGTATCCCAAGGTGCTCGCGTTCTTCCAGCGGCACATGGGCCCGGCCTAGCTCTTCTTCCGTCCTGGCGCGCGACCCTTTGACGTCCCCGGCGCGGGTGGCTGGGCGTTGTAGATCTCGGCCAGCTCGGCGGGCATGATGCGAGCGGGGTCGTGCTTGAAGATCGCGGTCGTGCGCTCGAGCGCGCGCGCGACGAGGCCGCTGCAGATGAGCTGCCCGTCGATCGCGAACGCGAACTTGCCGCCGGTCAGAAGCGACAACGCGAGGCTCACGATGGTGATCCAGCCGTACCGCGCGCCGATCGAGCTCGTCGCGAACGTCGCGGCCTCCAGCCGATCCTCGTCCGATGCCTCGATGCGCACGACGGTGTACTGCGTCGGGTCGTAGTCGTGGATCGAGCGCTTGGCCACGCCGGTGCCGAGAGCTTCGACGATCGTTCCGGCTCCGTCGACCACGAGCGCGGTGTGATTCCAGTACGTGTATTGGGCCGACGATCCGTGATAGCGGAGCGACTGACCGAACCGGATCAAGCGGCTCGTCCATTCGTCTCCGTGCGTGAGGATGAAGTCGCCGGGGCGTGGCGCGTCCGCGCCCACCTCGACGGTGTCGCCGGTCGTAGCGTGCTCGAACCCCGTTGCGCACTGGCCCGGTGGCACCTGTTCGGTCCGCCCGCGCAGTGAGGGTTGCATCGCCATGAGGCGAGGCTATCGGGCCCAGTGACTGGGGTCAGTAGCTGGCGGCGAGCAGCTTTGTCGGATCGGCCTGGAGCGGAATGATGTCGACCGTGCGGAGGGTCTTCGCGTCGAGGACCGCGACCGCGCGCTGCTGGCCGGCGAGCGCCACGTACAGCTGGTCGGCGTTGGGCGAGATGGCGATGTCCGCGACCGAGCCGACGAACGATTGCGTAGCGGTCACGCGCTTCGTGCCGAGGTCGATGGCGACAACGCCTTCGCTCGTCGCCACATAGAGGAAGTCCTCGCGCGGTGAGACCGCGAGCGCGCGTGCCGTTCCGGCGACCGTGATCCGCTCCACGACGCGGTACTGCTCGGTATCGGCGACATCGATGAGCGCCTGTCCGACGATCGCTGTGTAGATGCGCGTGCCCGAGCCGTTCATCGACATGGCACCGGCCGGCCCGTCGAGCGGGATCGTGTACGGCGTCCGTCCGCCGAGGTTGAGGTACAGCAGGTCGATGCCGCGCGGTGTGCTGACGAAGATGTGGTTGTGCTTGTACGACGGCGCGAGCTCCGCAGGCTGCGCGTTGTAGACGAAGAACTCCGCTTGTCCCGTGGTCATGTCGTATTGCTCAGCACCGCGCGGCCCGACGATGAGGACCGAGTGACCGTCGCGATTCGCGGCAACGATGCCGTCGTCGATCTGCACGGTGCGCGTGTCGCGGCCGCCGCCGAGAAGGTCCATCACCGTGAGCTGCTTCCCGTCGAGCGCGAGCAGCGTGTGTCCGTCGGTGCCGAGCGCCACCGAGCTCGCGTTCACCGCCACGCTGGTGAGCACGCCGCGGGCCGGAGCGCCCACCTGCACATCGCCGCCGCTGACGACGACGAGGCGCACCTCACGCGGTGGACGCGCGGAAGGCGGTTGATAGTGGTCGACCGTCGAGCGCGTCTTGGTCTTCCAGCCGTCGCGGGCGACGAAGGGGTACGCATCGACGACACCGCCGGGGCCGAGGATCGGGTACGGCGTGTCCCCGACCTTGTCGCCGTCGGCGTCCTTGCCGGTGTAGTCCGACCACCAGTTGCCCTCCTTGGTCGCCGGATCGAACCACTGGTTCGCATCGGGGTTGTTGTCGCTCACCTGCGGGTGGTTGTCGATGACGTTGTTGTGGAAGATCGTGTTGCCCTTCGCCTCGCTGAACCAGATACCCCAGTTGATGTTCGTGTCGATGTCGTTCTCGAGGATGCGGTTGTTGTCGCTGCGGTACAGATAGATCCCGTAGCCGCCGGGGCTGTTGTAGGTCTGATGCGCGAGGCGATTGCCCTGAACGACGTTGTTGCTGGAGTCCTGAAGGTGCAGGCCGTAGATGTTCGCGAAGACGGTCGATCCGGTGACCGTGATCCCGGTCGACGCGTGGATGTAGAACCCGTAGCGGTTGCGCTGGCTATGCACGTTCTCGATGCGCGAGCGCACCATATCGACGAAGTAGATCCCCGTCGAGAAGTCGCTGATCTTCCCGTTGCGCACGGTCACGCCGGTGTGACCACCGACGCGCACTCCGACGCTGTCGAGCTGCGGGTTCGGCCAGGTCTGCGGTCCCATGCCTGGTCCCGTGATGGTG
>JANMWW010000081.1:0-10178 GCA_031394155.1 Chloroflexota bacterium
CGATGAAACCAATGCCGTGATTTGGCGCTCGACGAGAAAAGTCTCCAGCCACTCGAGCGCAGCGACATCGAGGTGGTTCGTCGGCTCGTCGAGAAGCAACACGTCGGGGTCGTCAAGCAGAAGCCGCGCGAGTCCGAGCCGCGTGCGCTCGCCGCCTGACAGCGTCGCGACCTCTCGCTGCACGAGGTCGAGCAGGCCGAGGCCGGAGAGCACGCGCCGCAGCGTCGCCTCGAAGTCGTACCCGCCGGCGTGCTCAAAGTGATGCTGCAGGTCCGAATACCGCTCGAGCGTCTCCTGATCGGCGCTGCCGAGCTGATGCTCCATCTCCCGCAGCTCGGTCTCGAGCTCGCGTAGATGCGCGGCCGCGCCACGCGCGTGGTCATCGACCGTGCCGGTGGCGTCGACGAGCAGCTCCTGCTGCAGGAAACCAAGGCGCGTGCCGCGCGCGTACGCGACGATGCCCGCGTCGGCCTCGTCGCGGCCGGCGGCCACGCGCAGCAGCGTGGTCTTACCCGTGCCGTTCGGACCGACGAGGCCGACACGGTCGCCCTGGCCGATGCGGAACGAGACGTCCTTCAGCAGCTCGCGGTCGCCGAACCAGCGCCCGACCGCCTGGACAGAGATGAGGCTCATTGCGTATTCATTTTGAGGGCGCACGCTGGCAGCGGGGGCAATGGAAGGTGCCGCGCCCGCCGACCACGGTTCGCACGATCGCGCGCCCGCAGCGCGGGCACGGCTCGCCCGCCCGGTCGTACAGGTTGAACTCGCGCTGCATCCGCCCGCGGTTGCCGCGCGCGTCGACGTAATCGCGGCGCGATGCTCCGCCCAGGCGGATGCCCTTCCTCAGCACCCAGCGAATGGCCTCATGCAGCCGGGCGACCTCGGCGGGCGTGAGCGAGCCGGCTTGCCGCAGCGGATGGATGCGCGCCCGCCAGAGCGCCTCAATGTCATAGATGTTCCCGACGCCTGCGATCTCGCGCTGATCGAGGAGGAGCGGCTTTATCGCGGCGCGCGCGCAGCGCTTCAGCATCGCGGCGAGCCAGCGGACCGTGAAGCGGCGCGAGAGCGGCTCGATCCCGAGCGAGCTGTGGAGGGACCCTCCGACGGACCGGCGCTCGCGGAATTCATCGAGCAGATCCGACCGGTCGACGATCTGCATCCGTCCGAACTTGCGGGTATCGGCGAAGCGCAGGAACGTACCGTCCTCGAACGTCACGAACGCCCGCACGAAGCGGTCGTCGATGCTCGCAGGCTCGCGGAAGAGGAGCTGCCCGGTCATCCGCAGCGAGACGATGAGCGACTCGCCGCCGTCAAGATCGAGCACGACGAACTTGCCCCGCCGGCCGACCGCGGTGATCTGGCGCCCAACGAGGCGCGTCGCGAAATGCTTCGCCGGCAAGGGCTCGGTCACGCGATGCCAGAGGGATGAGAAGGCGGCGATCCTGCGACCGACGACGAGGCCCTGGAGTTGACGCGCGATGGTCTCGACCTCTGGCAGCTCAGGCAGCGGCCGGCACCGGCATCCGCGTCATCTCGTCCCAATTTGAGCCACTACGAACATCAACGACCAAAGGAACATCAAGCGCATATGCGCTTCCCATTTCCTCCCGCAGGATCGCGGCCATGGTGTCGACTTCCGCGCTCGGGACCTCAGCAACGAGCTCGTCATGCACCTGCAGAAGAACCCGGGCTCGAACGCCGGCGGATGCGAGACGCTCATAGACCCGGCGCATCGCGATCTTCATGATGTCGGCCGCCGTTCCCTGGATCGGCATGTTGATGGCCATGCGCTCGGCTGCGCCGCGGATGCCGCTGTTCGGGCTAGTCATGTCGGCGATGTACCGGCGCCGGCCGAGCAGCGTCTCGACGTAGCCCTGCTCGGCCGCGAAGGCCTTCGTCTCGATGACATAGCGGCGCACCTGCGCATAGCGCTTGAAGTACTCATCGATGAAGCGTTGCGCCTCCGAGCGATCCATCTTCATGCGCCAGGCGAGCCCGAAGTCGCTCATCCCGTACACGATCCCGAAATTCAGCATCTTCGCCACGTCGCGCTGCTCGCGCGTCACGTCGTCCTCGGAGACGCCGAAACCCGCTGCCGCGGTGCGGCGATGCACGTCGGCGCCCTCTTTGAAGGCCTTCGTGAGCTCGGGGTCGCCCGACACATGCGCGAGTACGCGCAGCTCGATCTGCGAGTAGTCCGCGGCCACCAGCGTCATGCCCGACCCACCCGCCACGAACGCCCGGCGGATCCGGCGCCCGAGGGGCGTGCGGATCGGGATGTTCTGCAAATTCGGGTTCTTGCTTGACAGTCGCCCGGTCGCCGCGACGGCCTGCTCGTACGAGGTGTGGACGCGACGAGTCTCCGGGTCGACGAGCCCGCCAAGGCCTTCGACGTACGTCGACCGCAGCTTTTCGATCTCGCGGTACTCGAGGATCTTGTCGACGACGGGATGCGCGCCGCGGAGCTCCTCGAGCACCGTCGCGTCGGTCGAATAGCCGGTCGCGGTGCGGCGTCCGCGCGGGAGCTTGAGCTCCTCGAACAGCAGCGAGCCCAGCTGCTTCGGGGAGTTGATCGGAAACTCGTGACCAACGCTGTCGTACGCCTCCCGCTGGATGCGCGCGACCTCGCGCGAGAACTCCTCACCCAGTGAGCGCAGGTACGGAAGGTCGACGGCGATCCCGGCCTCCTCCATCTCGACCAACACGTCGACCAGCGGCAGCTCGATGTCCTCGAACAGCCGGCGCTGCCCAAGACGGTCGAGGTCCGCGTCGAAGATCGCGCCGAGCTTTGCCGCGGCCACCGCGCCCGCGCCCGCGCGTATGAGGCGGTCATCGAGCGTCGCGACACGGTGCGGGTCCTTCCGATCGGCGACCGGCAGCACCGGGACCTCGAGCCGCAGGCGCTCCGCTGAGAGATCCTCGAGCGCGTGATAACGGCGGCTCGCGTTCACCAGATAGGACGCGAGCATCGTGTCCATCGTCACGCCGCGCAGCTCCGCGCCGGCACGGCGCAGCGCCAATCGCGCGGTCTTGGCGTCGTGAGCGGTCTTGCGGATCGTTGGGTCCGCGAGCACGTGCGCGAGCGCCTCGGGAATGCCCGATCCCGTCGGCAGGTACCACGCGCGTTCGCCGATCGCGAGACCGAGGCCGATGAGATCGGGATGTCGCTTGATCTCGACGTCGGCGTGCAGCGCGATCGCTCCGGCTTCACGTGCGAGTGAAGCGACATTCACAGCCTCGGTCGCGTCGATGAGCGTCGTGTCCACCGGAGGCGCGGTGTTCGGCTCCGGATCGAGACCGAGCGCGAGCTGACCCGGTCGCGCGGCTGGCGCGGAGATCACCGGGCCGCCCGTCAATGAGGCTTCGGCCGGTGGGAGCCGTGGGATCAGGCTGCGGAACTCGAGGTCGCGGAACAGATCGAGCACCGCGGCGCGGTCGTAGCCACGCCAGCGCGTGCGGCCCACCTCGAGCGTCACCGGCAGATCGGTCACGATCGTCGCCATCTCCCGGCTGTTGAAGACCTGATCCTTGTTCGCCGCAAGCGATTCGCGCAGCTTGGGCGTGAAGCGCGAGAGGTCGGCGTAGACACCTTCGATGTTCCCGTTCTCAGCGATGAGCTTCGCCGCGGTCTTCTCGCCCACGCCGGGGACGCCGGGGATGTTGTCGGTCGCGTCGCCTTTGAGCGCCTTGTAGTCGATCATCTGCGACGGCTTCAGCCCGTAGCGCTCGTCGATCTTCGCCTCGTCGTAGATGACGGTGTTCTGAAAGCCCATCCGCGTTGTGAACAGCTTGATGTTCGGCGTGACGAGCTGGAGCGGATCGAGATCGCCGGAGACGATGATCGCCTCGAGGCCGGCAGCGTCGGCCTGACGGCTGAGCGCGCCGATCACGTCGTCGGCCTCGTAGCCGGGGAGGGAGTACATCGGCACGCCGAATTTCTCGAGGAGCTCCTTGACGCGCTCGAGCTGCGGGCGCAGCTCGTCGGGCATCGGTTTGCGTGTCGCCTTGTACGTTTCGTCCCGCTCGTGCCGGAATGTCTTCTGCGGGAGATCCAAGGCCGCGGCGATGTGCTGCGGTCTGAGCTCCTCGATGGCCTTCAGGAAGATCGACGCGAAGCCGAATGTCGCGTTCGACAGCTCACCCTTTGTCGTGGTCAGCGGCGGGATCGCGAAGAACCCGCGGTAGACCAGGGAATGGGTGTCGATGAGGATGAGACGCTCCCGCATGTATCGAGTATGGGCCGCGAGCGCTCAGGCGGAGCGCAACCGCCGCTGCAGTGCGATCGCGATCACGCCGAGGATCACCGCGAGCGCGAGCCAGATCCATGGGTTCGCACCGAGAGTCGTCGGGACGGTCCTCGCGTTGTCGCGTTGCGCGTTCTGATCGGCCCGCACGATGGCATCCTGCGGCGCAGCGGACGCGGTCACCGAGAAACCCGCACCTGTTGGCGCTGCGGTCCCCTGAGACTTCGCGGAGTCCGCGGCCGATCCGGCGGGCTGAGCTTGATTCGACGCGGGTGTCGATGATCCGGCGACCCCGCGCTCCGGCGCCGTCGCACTGCCGGCCGCACGTGCCGCCGCCGGGGCTGCGGCTTGTCCGCTCGTTGTCGTCGCGAGCTGATTCACATTCGTCAGGAGCGCGCTCGCGATGAAGAGGAACACCGAGATGCCGCTCGCGAGGGTGGTCAGTGTCCTCAGCGGCGCGAGCCAACTCGGCGCAGCTGCGACGCGCGGCACGAGGTGCCGGCTCGGAACGGGGTCCGCCAGCGCGCCGATCAACAACGTGACCGAGCGCAGCTCAGCCAGGCGGGCTCGGCAGTCGTCGCACGTCTTGAGGTGCGAATCGACGGCCGAACGCTCGGCCACCGGCAGGGCGTCGTCGAGATAGGCCGAAAGCTCGGCACGTGGGTGCCCTTTGGTGCTCATCGCTCTCCTCTTGAGACGACGTCCACGCCAGATGGTTCCCTCATCCGCCTGACCCCCGCCAGCCCCGCGTAATGAGCGTGTTGCGGACTGCGACGCGCGCGCGGTGGATCCGAGACTTCACCGTGCCGATCTCGACGCCGGTGATCAGGGCGATCTCCTCGTAGGCAAAGCCCTCGACGTCCCGGAGCAGGAGGGCAGCGCGCTGCTCTTCGGGCACGAGCTTGAGCGCCTCCTCGACGGCCTGCCGAGCCTCGCGCGACGCGGCCAGATCTGCCAGCTCCGGACCGGGACTGGCAGGTTCGGCCCACGTCGCCTCTTCATCATCGGCGGGCTCGAGCGGCAGCTCGGGCCGGCGCTTGCGTGAGCGCACGCGGTCGAGAGCACGGTTCGTAACGATGCGAAAAAGCCATGCGCGGAAGGACGTCCCTTCAAATGACCGGATCGAGCGCCATGCGGACAAGAAGGCGTCTTGTACGACGTCTTCCGCATCGGGGCCTGGGCCAACGATCCGCGCGGCGTGCCGGTATAGCGCTCGCTCCTCTCTTCGGGCCAGGTCGTCGAATGCTCGGCTGTCGCCCGTGCGTGCGCGCGTGATGAGTCCGGCCAATTCGGGGTCGACTTCTGACTTCATCGACAGCGCAACTTCAGATACGCTCCGGCGCGGTGGAGCAACGCAAACGCGTCGTCGTGATCGGAGAGGACGACGAGCCGATCGCGCGTCTGCTGCGAGACGCGATCAACGACGAGCCCTCGTACCAAGCGGTCATCGTCCCCGACGGGGCGCTGCTGCTCGAGACTGTCCGCCAGGTGCACGCGGATCTGCTCATCCTCGACGTCATGATGCCCGGTCTATCGGGCATCGAGGTATTCGACCGCGTGCGTGCCGATCCCGACGTCAGGAACATGCCCGTCCTGTTCGTCACCGCGGCGACGCAGGACTACGAGCGCCAGTTCAAGGACCGCAAGGTCGCCGATGTGATCTCGAAGCCGTTCGACCTGAACGAGCTCCTGGCCAAAGTCCGCGCGCTCTGCCCGCCTTGAGCCCCACCTCGAGCCCCACTTTGAGCCGGGCAGCGGCCGGGCGATACGCGCAGCTCGCGCGCATCGCGGAACGAACCTGCGTGGCCGTCGGCGACGCGATCGTCACGAGCGACGTAGCGGTGGTCACGCGGAAGAAGGGTCGCGCGAACTTCGCGACCGCCGCGGATCACGCCGCCGAGAAGGCGATCATCGAGCTCCTCGCCGCGTATGACCCCCTGATCCCGGTGCTCGCCGAGGAGAGCGCTCGACGCGAGCTGCGCAAGGCCGAGCGCCTGTGGGTCGTCGATCCGATCGACGGCACGCTGAACTTCAGCCGCGGGATCCCCTTCTACGCCGTCGTGATCGCGTATGTCGAGGATGGGCGTGTGCGCGCCGCCGCGGTGCACTCTCCAAGGACGCGCGAGACCTTCGTCGCATCTGAAGAGCGCGGTGCGACGCTGAATGCCAGACCGATCCACGTGTCCGAGACGAAGCGGCTGTCAACGGCCCTCGCGACCGCGAGTCTCTCGTATCGCGTGAGGCGCGGCGCCAAGCCGAAGATGCCGATACTCGCCGCGGCATGCGCGGCGATGCGCGACGTTGGCTCTGCGGCCCTCGGTATCACGTATGTCGCGGACGGCCGCTTCGATCTGTTCGCGCACCAGTTCCTGTCCCCGTGGGACACGGCCGGGCCGAGCTTCATCGCACGCGAGGCCGGCGCGCGCGTGCTCTCGCTCAAGACGGGACGCGACGCGGCGTGGGACGAGGCACAGGTGATCATTGCGAATCCGACGCTCGCGAAAGCGGCGGCGGCGCTGCTGGAGCGCACGTAGAATTCGATCTGCGCCGGAGTGACGCAACCGGAAGACGTGGCAGTCTCAAAATCTGCTGGGCGCAAGCCCTTGAGGGTTCGAGTCCCTCCTCCGGCACCGCTACGCGGGCAGTGTCACTCGGACCGTCGTCCCGCGGTCCTCGCCCTCGCTCGCAAGACGCAACGAACCGTCGTGCGCCTGTGCCATCAGCTTCGCGACGTGGAGGCCGATGCCCATGCCAGCGAAAGACGCCGCCTTGCCGGTGCCGCGGGTAAAGGGCTCACCAAGACGCCCGAGGTCCTCCTGCGAGATGCCGATGCCCTGATCGCGGATCAGGATCTCGGCCTCGCCGTCACGCTTGATGAGCTCAACACGCACCTCGCCGCCGCGTGGCGAGTACTTCACAGCGTTGCCGATGAGATTCATGAGCATCTGCTCGATGCGCGACTGGTCGGCCGACACGACCAGTTTCGGCGGGGCCTCGACGACGAACTTGTGCCGTCCTTCCTCGCGCGTCGCCTCCACGTACCGCTCGACCGTGTCGCGGACGCTCGTCGCGAGGTCGAATGGCGCGCGATCGATCTCGAGCTTTCCGCGCCCGGCGCGGGACACCGAGAGCAGATCGGTCACCAGTCCGTTCATCCGATCGACCTGGCGTTCGATCGACGCGAGATTGCGCTCAAGCGAGTCCATGTCGAGCGGCTGCCCCTTATCGCGGGTGCGTCGGGTCCGCGAGATCAGGAGCTGCGCGAGCGCCTTGAGCGGCGTGAGCGGCGTGCGCAGCTCGTGCGACACGATCGAGAGGAACTGCTCTTTCTCCTGTTCCATATGGCGGAGCTCGGTGAGGTCGTAGAGCGTCGCGACGGCCGCGACGATCTTGCCCCCAGACCACACCGGGCGCGACTTCACATCGACCGTCCGATCTTCACCGGTCTGGGCATTGCGATAGACGACCTCGGCGCTCGCGTTCTCTCCCGCTAGGCCACGCATGCCCATCGTGCGCGACGGCTCCAATGCCTCGCCGGTCTGCGCGTCATGCGGCTGGAGGACCTCGGCCCAGCGGGTGCTGTCCGCACCGGTGAAGTCGTCGCCGATGCCCAGCAGCTCGGCGGCGGCGCGATTGAATGAGCCCACCACGCCAGGCGGGTAGAAGATGACGACGCCTTCGCCAAGCGCATCGAGGATCGATTGCTGCAGGTCCCGTTGACGCACCGCCTCCCGGTATGTCTGGGCGTTGCCGATCGCCACGCTCGCCTCGACCGCGAGCACATGGGCGAGATCGACAGACTGCGCGTTGAACTCGGCGGCGGGGTCCTTCATGTATGCGTTCAGCGAGCCGATGAACTGGCCCCCGCTGACCAGCGGGATCGCAAGGACCCGTGCGAGCCCCTCGGCCTCGATGAGCTTCTTGTCGCCGAACCCCTGACTCGGAAGATCGAGTATGGCGTGGTCGTCCGTGCTCCGAAACGAGCTCCACGCCTTGTCGAAGGGGATCCGCTGAGACCGCGCGTAGCTGTCGGACAGACCCTCATGGCTCCGGATCACCAGCATGGGGCTGTCGGCATCCTTGAGCATCACCGCCGCGGCATCTGCGCGCACGATGTCCTTGAGCGCGCGGACGACCTCCTTCTCCACGCGATCGAGGTCGAGGCTACCGAGGAGCTCGACGCTGGCGCGGTGAAGCCGCTTCGCGCGCTCAGGCATGCCTTCGAGTATGCCCGACGGTCACCCGAGTCTCACTGAGTCTGACCCGAGCGATCGAGCGGGCGGTGGTGCTAGCGGCCGGGCACCAGGACTTCGACGACGTCGCGACCGACCTCGCGCTCGACCGCCTCCGCGACTTCAGCCGTGACGTTCGCCTTGAACGGCGTCGAGACCCGTCGCGCCTGCCCGCCGGAGGCACCAGCCGGCAATTCGAGAACGACGGCCGAAGCCCCGGAGAAGTCCTTCAAGACGTCCGATATCCGCTTGAAGATCTCGACCGAACGCTCATAAGTCATCGCCTCCCGAAAACGAATCACGAGCTCGACAGGGCGGGCGGTGGCGCCCGCGGGTGACACCGGAGGCGCATTCTCCGAGGACGAGCCCTGAGCCGACGGTATCGAGGATGCCGTGCCGCCGTTACGGCGCATACCGACTCCTCCGGTGCCAGGACCCTCGGCACGATCACCGGCGGCAGGTCGCATGAACTTGGCCCGTTTCGCGATCCGTTCCTGCGCGTCGACCATCGCACGGCGGATCTCGGCGGATCCGGCATCGTTGAAACGCACGGCGTGCTCGACCAGCAGCTTCGGCGCGTCGTCGCGCTTCTCGACACGGCCGAGCACGAGCAGGATCTCGTCGGCATTCCACACGGCCGCGGTCGCCTCGTAGGTCCGCGGGAAGATCGTCGCCTCGACCGTACCCGTGAGGTCTTCGACCTGCGCGAACATCATGAGCTTCTTCTCTTTGGTGATGTGCTTGCGTGCGCTCGTGACCACGCAGGCCACGATGACCAGGCCCTGCTCCTCTTCCTCCTTAAGCTCGGCGAGGTACGCCGTGACCACGTCGCCCATCCGCGAAGCGACCTCCTGCAACGGGTGCTCGGAGAGGTAGATGCCGAGCAGCTCCTTCTCCCAGGACAGGAGCTCCTTGCGCGGAGCTTCCACGCCGCCGAGGGGCGTTGCAACGATCTCGGTGTCGAGGCCGAACGACGCGAAGAGCCCGACCTGGCCGCTTTCACGGTCCTTCTGCTCGCGCTGCGCGGTGGCGAGCACCGCATCAAGGCTGTCCAGCTGCGCCTGCCGTGGCCCGAAGGAGTCGGTCGCGCCGCACTTGATGATCGACTCGAGCACGCGCTTGTTGCAGCGCGCCAGGTCGATGCGACCGCAGAAGTCGTCGAGCGAGCGGAACGGGCCGCCTTGCGCGCGCGCCTCGATGATGCCCTCGACCGCGCCATGACCGACGTTCTTCACCGCGCCGAGGCCGAAGCGGATGCCCTTGGGTGTGATCGCGAAGCCGAACGCCGACTCGTTCACATCGGGTGGCAGCACGGCGATGCCCATCCGGCGGCACTCGGCGACGGCGATCGCCACGCGCTCCGGCGTGCCCATCTCAGCGGACAGCACGGCGGTCATGTATTCGGTGGTGTAGTTCGCCTTCAGGTAGGCGGTGTGGTACGCGATCATCCCGTAGATCGCGGCGTGCGCGCGGTTGAATCCGTACCGCGCGAAGGGCTCGAAGTCCTTCCACACTTGCTCGACGACGTCGGCGTGGAGCCCGTTGCGCAAGCATCCCTCGACGAACTTCATCTTCTGCGCGTCGAGCTTTTCCTTGATCTTCTTGCGGATCGTGTAGCAGAGGACGTCGGCCTGGGCCATCGTGAAGCCGGCGAGCGCCTGCGTCACCGCCATCACGTCCTCCTGGTAGACCATCACGCCGT
>JANMWW010000190.1:0-4235 GCA_031394155.1 Chloroflexota bacterium
GCCTGCGAGGGCGAGCCGCTGCTCGCGGGCCGCGAGTTCGAGGACGCGATCGCGCAGATCCGACTGCGCACGCGTGCCGGCCGCATTCACCTCGACACGAACGGATCGATGCCCGGCAGCCTGCGGCGCCTCCGCTCCGCCGGCCTCGACTCCATTTGTATTCGCATGATCTCCGCCCGCGCCGCAACGTACGAGACGCTGCATGGTCCGGACGGTTATCGCTTCGCTGACGTGCGCGCGAGCCTCCGCCTTGCTGCTGAGCTGCGCCTCGCGATCAGCGTCCTCGTGCTGGTGCTCCCTGGTGTGTTCGATCGCGCGGAAGAGCTGTCGGAGCTCATCGCCGTGCTGTCGGAGCTCCCGAATGGCAGCGCGCTGCTCGTGCGTGATCTGCACGCAGATCCGTTCCGCGCGCTCGGTCGGCTGCAGTCGCGCGGGTTCGAGCCCCTCGGTGTCGCCGCGGCGCTCGATCGGATCAAACACGAGGTGCCCCAAGTCCACGTCGGCGCATTCGTGCCGAACCTCGCCTCGGTGCCGCATGTTCCTTGACCGCGCGCGCGTGAAGGTGCGCGGCGGAAGCGGCGGGAAGGGCGTGATCTCGTTCCGGCGCGAGGCGCATGTCCCGCGCGGTGGTCCGGATGGCGGCGACGGCGGCAAGGGTGGTGACCTGGTCCTGCGGGCCGACCGCCAGCTCGCGTCGCTCGGCGACTTTGCGTTCAAGAAGGACTTCGCCGCGACGGACGGCGCGTCAGGCGAGGGCAAGAACAAGAGCGGCAAGGCCGGACGCGACGCGATCGTCCGGGTGCCGGCCGGCACGATCATCCGCGATGTCGCGACCGGCGAAGAGGTCGCCGACCTCGTGACCGACGGTACCGAGATCATCGCCGCGCGCGGCGGGAGCGGCGGCCGCGGCAACGCGCGCTTCGTCACGAGCACGCGACGCGCTCCGCGCATCGCGATGGACGGCCAGGCCGGCGAGGAGCGCGAGCTCGAGCTCGAGCTGAAGCTCAACGCGGACGGGGGGTTGGCCGGCCTTCCCAACGCCGGCAAGTCGAGCCTGCTCGCGGCGATCACGCGGGCACATCCAAAGATCGCCGCGTACCCCTTCACCACACTCACGCCCAACCTGGGCGTCGCGCGTCTGGACGAGCGCGAGCTCGTCGTCGCCGACATCCCCGGACTGATCGAAGGCGCGAGCACGGGCGCCGGCCTGGGAGAGGAATTCCTCCGGCACATCGAGCGCACGCGGCTGGTCGTGCACGTCGTCGACGCGTCGCGTGAGGATCCGCTCGCCGACATCGCCACGATCGACACAGAGCTCGACGCGTACGGTCACGGGCTGCGCGAGCGTCCCGAGCTCATCGCGCTGAACAAGATCGACCTGGCCGAGGCGCGTGACAAGGTCCCAGCGCTGGTCGAGGCGCTGCAGGCGCGCGGCCGCGAAGCCGTAGCCGTTTCGGCGGCGTCCGGAGAAGGCGTCGATCGCCTGACGAAGCGTCTCTTCACGCTGGTCGGTCCGCGACCGCTGCCTGACGAGGCCGCGGCGCCGGAGCGGCGCATCGCGTTCAAGGGAAGCGCACGCGATGTGAGCGTTCAGAAGGAGGGCACCGCCTATCGCGTGAAGGGCGACCGCATCGAGCGGCTCGCGACGGGGATCGACTGGGACTCCGGTGAAGCCTCCGCCTACTTCCATCGGATGCTGCAGCGCAACGGCATCGAACGGCAGCTGCGCTCGCTCGGCGTCAAAGAGGGCGACACCGTGAGGATCGGCAAGCTCGAGCTCGAATGGAAGGAGCGCTGATGCGGATCGGCGTCTTTGGCGGCACGTTCGATCCGGTCCACGTCGGTCACCTCGCGATCGCCCAGGCAGCCATCGACACCGCGGCACTCGATCGCATCATCTTCGTTCCGGCTCGTCGCTCTCCCCTCAAGGACCGCGCTCCCGCTGCAAGCGAAGAAGACCGCCTCGCGATGATCAAAGCCGCGGTGAAGGACGAGCCGCGCTTCGCGGTATCGCGCGTCGAGATCGATCGGCCCGGTCCGTCGTACACCGTGGAGACGCTGGAGTCGCTCAAGACTGAAGGCGATCTGTTCCTGATCCTCGGAAGCGACGCGCTCGCCGACCTGGACAAGTGGCGCTCGCCCGAGCGCATCCGGGCGCTCGCCACTCTGCTGGTGGCTCGCCGTCCGGGCGCGCCGGAGCCGGAAGCGCGAAGTGGAGCGCGTTCGTTCGACGCGCCGTGCCTCGATATCAGCTCGCGCGAGCTGCGCGCGAGGGCCTCACGAGGCCTCTCGCTGCGTTACCTTGTTCCGGACGACGTGTGGCGGCACATCGCACGCAGGGGGCTGTACCGATGACTGCGAACACGCCCAACGATGTCGCTCCCCGAGCGATGGCCGACCTGGTCGTCGACGCCGCAAGCGACACGAAAGGCGAGGACATCCTCGTCCTCAACGTCTCAGAGGTGACGACGATCGCCGACCTCTTCATCATCGTGTCCGGCCGCGGCGAGCGTCAGGTCCAGGCCATCGCCGACAAGATCGTCGAGAAGGCGAAGGCCTCGGGCCGGCAGCCCGTCGGGATCGAGGGCTACACCGCCGGGCGATGGATCCTCATCGACCTCGGCGACGTCGTCGTACACGCGTTCGTGCCAGAAGAGCGCGAGCTGTATCGCCTCGAGCGGCTGTGGGGCGACGCGCCCGTGGTGTTGCGCATCGCCTAGCCCTGTTGAGGCGTGTCGGGCACGACGAGCGGATTCAGTCCCTTCGTACCAACGATGCGCACGCGCGTGCCACGAGTCACGTGAACATCCGCGCTCGCCATCACGCCGACGAGGTTCCCCGTCGGGTCGCGGAACGTGATCTGTCCGTGGCCCCCCGCTGGAATGTCCTCGACCGCTTGCGCCTCCGCGCCGATGATCGCGGTCACCGACTTTCCGCTCTGCGGATTGGACAGCTTTCCGATGATGTCGATGCGGAAGAGGAACGTCATGAGGGCGAGCGTCGTGCCGGCCGCCACAGGCAGCCCACCGCGAAGGAACGGGTCGAACCGTGCACCGCTGAATCTCCCGCCAACGGGCGGCGCCGGTGGCCCTCCCCTCGCGGCGGCCGGCGATCCGCTCGCGAGCGAGCCGATCCCGTAGCCGATCGCGAACACGGCGAAGATCTCCGTGAACGAGACGCCGCCAGCCTCCAGTCGCACGAATCCGCGGATGGGCTCGGGGAGACGTCGGGCGTAGCGACTCAGCACGAAGAGTGCGATGCCGACGACGATGCCGACGGCGGCGCGAACGAGGGGACTATTGAAGTCCAGATCTTCCATAGCCCATACAATTCTCTCCCGGCTTGCTGTCTAGGGCTGTGTCTGCACCACGCACTCCGCTCGCTTCGCTCGCTCGTCCGGTGCAGCATCCCCGAAGCGGCTCCGCCGCGTCGGGGCTGTAGCTCAGTTGGTAGAGCGCTTGAATCGCACTCAAGAGGTCAGGGGTTCGAATCCCCTCAGCTCCACCGAACGCCCGTCGTTCCGCGCGTTTGTTCGCGTCGCGCAATCGTGCTGACCCAGAAATCACTTGACGGTTTCTCAAGTGGTCGCGCATGTGCGTCGCGTTACCCCATTGATCTTCCTCCCTTTGCGACCGCTGGTTCGTCACGATCACTTTGATTCACAAGCCTTGAATGAGGCGGGCACGGTCTGCGCAAGACAAGAAGGATCGGCCGCGAACTGATCTGCGGTCTCCGTGGTCGTTGAAGCCCGCGCTCTTCAAGTTCAAGCGTGTACGCGCGAGACGGCCCAACGACTCGCTCCTGGCTAGCTCAGTTGGCCACCGCTTGCGAATGCCCATGAGTCCCGCAGCGTCTTTGGGAGAGACCCCGCGACCGTAGACTCGCGCCATGACCGAGGAGCGGAAGCTGGTCACGGTGCTGTTCGCTGACATTGTGGGCTCCACCGCCATCGGCGCGAGCCACGATCCGGAGGTCGTCCGCCGCACCCTGTCGCGCGCGTTCAGCGAGGTGCGGCAGGCCCTCGAGACGCACGGCGGGACCGTCGAGAAGTTCATCGGCGATGCGGTCATGGCGGTGTTCGGCATCCCCCTCACCCACGACGATGACGCTGATCGGGCGGTCCGCGCGGCCTTCGCGTTGCGCGAACGGATCGCCGCGCTGAACGCGAACGGCCGGTTCGCGCTCGAGCTGCGCATCGGCGTCAACAGCGGTCAGGTCGTCACGGGCGACGCCGG